>JBARVL010000197.1:0-26057 GCA_049646245.1 Crinalium sp.
GTACGCCGAATTATGGCAGGACTTTTACAAAAGTTGGAAGAACATAAATTAGCTTCTATATCTGAGGCAATTGGATTAAATGCCAAATTGTAAGCTGATTGTCAAACCATTAAATTTGCTGCATTAATCAGGATTGTATTTGGGGATACTATTTTTTGATGATTGAAAAGATATATTTGTAGGATATGCAGTTACAATTTTACAAATTCCAGATCGATCTCAAAAGATCTCCTACTACTTGTATTCTTCAGTACTCATAGCGATCGACACTCTTCAGCCTGATATGTAAATAGCTCAAGAAAATGCGTAAGTAAAATAACTAGAATTTGCCATTTTTAAAATAATTTTAATTATAGCAGTAGCCAGGAGGGTTAGGGTATGGGAAATTGTTGAAACCATTGGAAACATTGGCGCATAATGTAGAGGCGCGAAATTTCGCGTCTCTACTCTAGCTGACTGCTATAACTACCATTTTTAGCACTTTTTGAAATTACTGACACTAATTTTATTGAAATATGGCAACAATTATTCGCAAGCAAGCAACAACTCTGATCGCCTTAATCGGCTTGCTGATGGTATTTATTTTGCCATTTACAGGAGTAGTTTATCAATTAATCTCAGAAATAGATTACCAAATTAACTTTGCCCAGCAAGAATTGTCTGGAGATGCTTATTTACCTCCTCTGTGGAAAATGCTAGAAGATATTCCACAACATGAATTATTAACACATAATTATTTAACCCAAGAAATTAATACAGCAGAATTGTTAAAAAGCCAAGCTAAAATAGAGCAAGATTTTCAAGATTTAGCCAAGGTGGAAGCTAAATTAGGGAAAATATTAAAAACTCATCCTAAATATGAAGGGCTTAAGCATAATTGGCAAAGTCTTAAAGAACAATTGCCTATTTTTCATAAAAATGCCGTTAACGACTTTTATATGCAAGTTTTGCATAATCAGTTAATAGCTGAATTGCGAAATTTTATTACAACTGTAGGTAATAGCTCAAACCTGATTTTAGATCCTGATTTAGACAGCTATTATTTAATGGATACTATTTTGCTCAAACTACCTGATACTCAGGATAAACTAGCAGAAATAGCATTCTTAAATCAAGATATTATTGAGCGCCATCAAGTTAGTCCTGAAGAGAAAGCAGAGATAATTATTTTATCAGGATTAGTAGCAAGTAATCAAGACGCGATCGCCAAAGGAATTACTATTGCTTTTCAGCATAATCTTCCCCAAAACCTCCAACCAATTTTAGAAAAACCACTGCAACAATCCGCCGATGCGACTACAACATTTTTAGAAAAATTAAATCAAAAACTTATTAAAGCAAACAATTTTGACGATCAGATATTAACCGATAGCTTATTTCCCTCTCAAGCCCTTGCTGCTAATTCTCAATTCTGGTATTCCACAATTCACGAATTAAATCAACTTCTGCAAACAAGGATAAATAAGCTTGATCGCAAAAAATACTTAGTTGAAGCTTTTGCCTTGTTTGTGTTGTTAATATCCTTTTACGTTTTCGTAGCGTTTATCCGTAATTTAATTAAACGCAAGCAAACAGAAATAGCTTTACAGGAAGCTGAAAATAAATATCGTAGTATTGTTGAAAACTCACCAGATGGCATATTTCAAACTACACCATCAGGAACATACATCAGTGTAAATCCTGCACTGGCAAGTATTTACGGCTACTCCTCAGAAGCAGAACTTACAAGTAGTATTAGCGATATTCAAAAGCAGCTTTATGTTAATCCTAACCGTCGCGCCGAATTTCAACAATTAATGGAAAAGTACGATTTGGTGTCAGAATTTGAGTCTCAAATTTACCGCGCTGACGGTAGTATTGTTTGGATTTCGGAAGATGCCAGAGCGGCTCGTGATGCTCAAGGAAAATTGCTTTATTATGAAGGTACTGTTAAAGATATCACTGAGCGTAAACAATCAGAAGAAGCTCTACGGCAAAGTGAAGAAAGATTTAGATCCTTAATTTCTAATATTCCCAGTGCCGTTTATCGCTATCGCGGTGAGCCTAGCTGGACAATGGAATTTATTAGCGATGTAGTTACAGAAATTACAGGCTACCCTGCTGCGGATTTTATTGAAAATAAAGTTCGCACCTTTAGTAGTTTAATTCATTATGATGATCAAAAAATAGTTAAGCAAGCTATTCAACAAAGTATAGAAAATAAACAACCTTATGTAGTGGAATACCGGATCGATCGCACTGCGGATGAAACATTAAGATGGGTGTGCGATAAAGGTCAGGCAATATTTGATGATAACGGCAATGTTTTATGGTTAGATGGGGCAATATTTGATGTTACTGACCGTAAGGAAGAGGAAGCATTACGGCAGTCAGAAGCAAGGTTTAGAAAGCAAGCACAGCAGTTAGAACAAACGTTATGTAAACTTCAGCAAACTCAAACACAATTGATTCAAACAGAAAAAATGTCTGGTTTGGGTCAAATGGTTGCTGGCGTTGCCCATGAAATTAATAATCCGGTTAATTTTATTCATGGTAATCTCAGCCATGCTAGTCAATACATGGAAGATTTGCTAAATTTAGTTTATCTATATCAGCAACATTATCCCGATCCTGTCCCTGAAATTGCGGATGAAATTGAAGCGATCGACTTGCAATTTTTAGTTGATGATTTACCAAAAATTTTAGCTTCCATGAAGGTAGGTACTAACCGCATCCGCGAAATTGTACTATCATTACGGAACTTTTCTCGGTTAGATGAAGCGGAAATGAAGTCTGTTAATATCCATGATGGTATTGATAGTACTTTGTTGATTTTACAGAATCGACTCAAACCAAAAGGAGGACAATCAGCTATTCAAGTGATCAAAGAATATGCTAATTTACCTCAAGTTGAGTGTTATGCTGGACAGCTTAATCAGGTATTTATGAATATTCTGACGAATGCCATTGATGTATTAGATGAATACAATCATCAGCGTTCTGCTGAAGAAATCAAGCAGCAACCTAGTATGATTACTGTTAGTACTAATTTGTGTAACGATGATTTTGTAGTAGTGCGGATTGCAAATAATGGTCAACCAATGCCTGAAGATGTCAAAAAGCGAGTATTTGAGCCGTTTTTTACTACTAAAGAAGTAGGAAAGGGAACGGGGTTAGGGTTATCAATCAGTTATTCTATTGTAGTAGAAAAGCATGGAGGGTTAATTTACTGTGAGTCGATACCGGAACAAGGCACAGAGTTTTTTATTCAAATTCCGGTATCGCAAAGTAAGATTGCGGAAAGAAACAAAGAGCTTGTAACTATAGCAGTTTAAGTACAAGCACTTAATTATCCTGCTTTTTTATTGACATCTAAGCTACTTTTCTTGTGCTGGTTGAACACAATTATGTGTTTCTTAGAGTCAAAGATAATCAGCCCTTTTTGCTGTAAATCACTTAATAGTCGAGTCATTGTCACTCTAGTAGTGCAGCAAGCGTTAGCAAGATCGTGATGAGTCAGGCGAATACTCAAGCGAGTTCCTTGGGGTACAGGTTGACCAACTTCCTGTTTTAGTAGTTCTAATAGTTGTAGCAAGCGGTCTTTTACTCGTCGCTGTGCAGAAACTGCTAAAAAGGCTTCTGTTTGCTGTAGCCTACGGGTAATTTTAGGTATAAGCACTTGGGCTAAAGTTGGGTTTTGTTCTATATCTATTAATGGAATGGATACTAGCTGAACTTGCGGCGATATTGGTGTAGCTTGGTAGCCTGACATAGAAGTTAAGCTAGAACCAAATACCATTGATGGTGTTGCTAACCCCATCATCACTGCTTCGCCATTATCAAAAACATTTGTCAGTTTTACTAAGCCTTGAGATACCAGCCAGATAAATTTATTGTTGAGCGGAATATTTTCGCCCGTCGAATAAAAAGATTTGGGGTAATCTATGCAAGGATCGTAGCTATTTATTTCTAGTGAATTGAGGTGTAGTTTGCGTTGTGTAATATCTTTTAGTAGCCAGTGTAATGTAAGTAAATTACCAACGCTATCGCGGATAGTTTTTAATGTTAAAGCTACGTCCAAGTTTTGACCACTACGTGGCTGCATACTTAAAAAATATTCTGGTTGGCGATCGCTTTTTTGTAATGCAACTAGCTCGGAACAAAAGCTCGATCGCTGCTGATCTAAAATGAAACTAGCTAAGGGTTTCCCCAGTATAAATTTCTGGGCGATCTTCAGCAAGTTAGCCGCAGCAGAGTTAGCTTCTAGAATAATTCCGCTAGGATCAGTTACTAGATAAGCCTGGGGTGCTAAATCAAAGATATTTTGGTAACGTTGACGTTCAAATTCTAAGGTTTTGTAGACATCTAAAATTTCTTGATTTTTATGCTGTAGTTCCTCTATGGTAACTTGTAATTCTTCCGCAGCCGTCGCCAGTTCTTTGAATGCTGCTGGTAAAAGTTCTGAAGAGTTATGTAGCCCGCTTTTAGCGTATAGTTCATTAATTCTTCGGTATAAGCCGTCTAGTTGATCAGCGAACATCTACCCACCCCCCCCCCATAAGGAAAACTTATTAAATATTTTAATTAGCTATTTTAGAGATAATTTTATTATGGCGTACAAAGCTAGTTTTTAGTCATATATTTGACTCTAAAATTAGTAACTATGCTGCACTAAAGCTACACTGCATTAGGATAACTATTAGATAGCAGCAGCAACGGAAGCAGGGATGACAAGGACTGGCATTGGTATTCGTACAGCATCAAAGCGTCGTGAACGCATTGCTGGTCAAATTCATGTTTACGATGGTTTGGGGAAGGGAAAGTCCCAGGCAGCTTTAGGTGTGGTTTTACGTTCAATTGGACTAGGAATTAATACTGATGCTGATACACGGGTTTTGCTGTTACGGTTTCTCAAGGGACCAGGAAGGTCTTATGATGAAGATGCAGCAATTGAAGCGTTGAAGTGTGCTTTTCCTCATTTAATTGATCAAGTGCGGACTGGTAGAGCAGAATTTTTTGGGCATGATGAAATTAGCCGTTTTGATCGCTCTGAGGCGCTGAGAGGTTGGGATGTTGCGAAAGGTGCGATCGCATCGGGTTTATATTCTGTTATTGTCTTGGATGAGTTAAACCCTGTACTCGATTTGGGTTTGTTGGCAACAGAAGAAGTGATTAAGACGCTGAATCATAAACCTGAAGAATTGGAAGTAATTATTACAGGTCGTGCAGCACCCCAAGCATTATTAGATATTGCAGATTTACACTCGGAGATGAAACCTCATCACCATCCCATCGCAGAGGAACAAGGAATTGAGGGAATTGAAATTTATACGGGTGCTGGTAAGGGTAAGTCTACAAGTGCTTTGGGTAAGGCTTTACAGGCAATTGGACGGGGAATTAGTCAAGATCAATCCCACCGAGTATTGATTATGCAGTGGCTAAAAGGTGGTAGTGGTTATACTGAAGATGCCGCGATCGCCGCTTTACAACAAAGTTACCCTAATTTGGTAGATCATCAGCGTTGTGGTGGGGATGCAATTGTTTGGCGGGGACAACAAAAAGAATTAGATTATGTAGAAGCAGAAAGAGGATGGGAAATTGCCAGAAGTGCGATCGCATCTGGTCTTTATAAAACTATTATCCTTGATGAGCTTAATCCTACTGTGGATTTAGAATTGTTGGATGAAAGACCAATTGTAGAAGCTTTACTGCGTAAACCTCGTGATACGCAAATTATCATCACAGGTCGCTGTTTAAATACTCCCGCTTATTTTAATCTTGCTAGTGTTCATTCTGAAATGGTTTGTCATAAGCATTATGCAGATAGAGGAGTAGATTTGAAGCGGGGTGTAGACTTTTAGATCAATTAACAATTAACAATGACCAATTAATAATTAACGATGACAAAATTACAGGGAAAGCCTGGAATTTTATATCTAGAGGAAGATTTTCAAGCTACCTACGTTTATTTATAGACCCGTATCTTTCAATACCTCACTCATACTGGAAGATGGGGAGTTATTGTAGTTACCCCTGGAAACATTATGCTCACGGCTACCTACGATTTTAGGCTGGTTCTGCTTTCAATTGCGATCGCCACTATTGCCTCATATACGGCACTAGATTTAGCTGGAAGGGTGACAGCAGCTACCGGAAAATGTCATTGGCTGTGGCTGATAGGTGGTGCGATCGCAATGGGATTAGGCATTTGGTCAATGCACTTTATCGGTATGCTGGCATACAAACTACCAATGCCAAGGGCATACGATCCGCCCCTTATTATAGCTTCATCTTTGGTAGCAATTATTGCTTCTGGTGCAGGTTTGTTTGTTGCCAGCCGCGAAACAATGGGCTGTCTGCCGTTGTTTTTAGGTGGTACATTTATGGGGTTGGGAATTGCTGCTATGCACTATACAGGCATGATGGCTATGGAGATAGATGCTGTGGTTCACTATAATCCGCAGGTGGTAGCACTAAGTATTTTGATTGGGATCGCAGCATCTATCACTGCCTTATGGTTAAGCTACAGAATGCGGAGTGAAACCCCTGTAACTGGCATCCTCCAAAAGATAGGTGCAGCAGTAATTATGGGTAGCGCGATCGCGGGAATGCACTATACAGCAATGACAGCCGCTAGATTCCAATTTATTCCCCAAGCAATTACACCATCATTTGCGGTGATGAACTATTCTTTGCTAGCAGGAGGGATTGCGATCGCAACTATAATTATCCTCACTCTAGCTTTAATCGCTGCCCTCTTAGAACAGTACGTGCGGGTGCAAATTTCTTCTGCGGAAGTTTTACTTCAAAGCGAACAGCGATTTCGCTCATTAGCACAAAACACTTCAGATATTATTGCCATTCTCACCGCTAATGGCATAGTTACTTATGTTAGTTTGTCTATTACTCCCATCCTTGGTTATGACTCCCAAGATTGGTTGGGGAAAAAAGCCTTTGATTTTGTCCATCCAAATGACTTCGCTAAAGCAAATCGCCTCTTAGCAGATACTCTCGCTACTCCCGCAGCTAACATCACGGCTGTCATGCGTTTCAAGCAAGCTGATGGTGAGTGGCTAGATTTTGAAGTGATATTTAATAACCTTTTGAACGATCCTAGTGTTGCAGGAATTGTCACTACTTACCGCAACATTACAGAACGCAAACAAGCAGCTTTAGGGTTAGAAAGTCGTATACGTCAACAAGCAAATGTGGCGGAATTAGGACAGGTGGCGTTAGCAGGTACAGACTTAGATACCCTGATTGATCGTGCTGTTGAGGTCATTGTTCAAACTTTGGATATAGAATTTTCAGCAGTCTTAGAATTATTACCAGATCATCAAGAATTGCTTTTACGCGCAGGGGTAGGTTGGTTAACAGGATTGGTAGGACAAATTACCGTCAAAGCAGATATTAGTTCTCAAGCTGGTTATACTCTTATCGCAAAAAAACCTGTAATTGTAGAAGATCTCCGCACAGAATTTAGGTTTACTGAAGCAACTTTATTGCACAACCATCAAGTTGTCAGTGGTATGAGTGTGATGATCCAGGGTAGCGAAAGTCCCTACGGAGTATTGGCAGCATACACCACCGAGAAACGTAAATTTAGTCCCGACGATCTTTATTTTTTAGAATCAGTCGCCAATGTGCTATCAACAGCAATTGAGCGCAAACAAACTGAAACTTTACTGACGATGTATCGGCTTTTGTCTGAACATACGCAGGATATGATGTTATTTACGCGCATAAATGGGGAGATCATTGAAGCGAATAATGCTGCTCTTAACGCTTATGGGTATAAAGCTACAGAAATGCGATCGCTCACTCTCAAAGATTTAAAAGCTACCCCTAAACACTGCATTATTCCTTCTCAAAGAGAGCAAGCTGATTCAATGGGGTTAGTTTATGAAACATTGCACCGTCGCGCTGATGGTAGTACATTTCCAGTAGAAGTTAGTTCTCGTGGTATCCGACTAGGAGAAGAACGGGTGACATTAAGTATTATTCGTGATGTTACCGAGCGCAAGCGGTTTGAACAAGCGTTATTTCGCGAAAAAGAATTAGCACAAGTAACACTGCAATCAATCAAAGATGGAGTAATTACCGCAGATGCCTTTGGTCGAATTAAATCGCTCAATCCCATTGCCGAAAAACTAACTGGTTGGAGTGCAAAAGAAGCCGAAGGCGTTGCTTTAAAAGAAGTATTTCGGATCGTCAATGAAATCACTAATGAACCAGTAGAAAACCCAGTAGATAAACTTTTACGAGGTAAACTAAATAGTGCGGTAGAAAACTCAGTAGGTAAACTTTTACGAGGTAAACTAAATGGTGCGGTAGAAAACCCAGGAGATAAACTTTTACGAGGTAAGCAAGACGACGCTTTTGCCAACAATACCCTGTTAATTGCTCGTAATGAACAGCAGTATGCGATCGACCATTCAGCAGCACCTATTCGTTCTCGTGAAGGCGAAGTTATGGGTGTAGTCCTAGTATTTCGTGATGTCACTTCATCTAGACAAATGGCGCGTCAGCTATCTTGGCAAGCTAGTCACGATCCCTTAACTAAGTTAGTAAACCGCCGCGAATTTGAACATCGCTTGGAACAAGCTGTAATTACTGCCCAATATGAAAATGAACAACACGCTTTGTGTTGTTTAGACCTTGATAAATTCAAGATTGTTAATGATACTGCTGGTCACGCGGCTGGAGATGAATTGTTGCGTCAAGTAACTAAAATACTACAATCTCATGTGCGTAAAATTGATGTAGTTGCTCGCCTTGGGGGTGATGAATTTGCTATATTACTCTACCAATGTGCTATAGATCAAGCACAGTCACTTGCAGAAACAATCTTGAGGCAAATTCAAGAATTTAGATTTGAATATGACAATCAAATATTTACTATTGGCGTGAGCATTGGCTTAGTTACTATCAATTCTGAGACACGGAATGGTGATGCAGCTTTAAGTTTAGCTGATGCTGCTTGCTATACGGCTAAAAATCAAGGTCGCAATCGCGTTTGTATTAATACACAAAAGAATATACATTCTATAATATAAACAAGTTATTGATAATGAATAAAATTTTTATCTAAATGAAATCTAAGTGAAATAATTAACTCCCGATGGCACGCAGATTAACACAGATTAACACAGATAAAAAAAATAATTTTGGCGAAAAACCTCAGACAAACAAGTATTTACAATTACTGATTACTAGCTTTTTATTGATAAAAATAACAAGTTGCAGTGATTATACTAAAAAATATTCAATTTTAGAAAAACAACAAATCAATTTGACAGTTTCAGCCGCTATTAGTTTGAGCAATGCCTTAAAAGAAATTAAGCAATTATATCAGTCTGAACAGGCAACCGTAAATATTACTTATAACTTTGGTGCATCTGGTGCTTTGCAGCAACAAATCTCACAAGGAGCAAATGTTGATGTGTTCTTTTCTGCTGCAACTAAGCAAATGGATACTTTACAAACAGCTAATTTAGTAGCAGATGGAACACGACGCAATTTATTAACTAATAACTTAGTTTTAATTACTGCGAAAGATGGTGTATCTTTGACAGAATTCAAACAATTAACTGATGGAAATATTAAACGTATAGCAATTGGAGAACCTAAAAGTGTACCAGTTGGGCAATATTCACAGGAATTATTAACTAATTTAGGAATTTGGCAGCAACTTAAACCTAAAATTGTTTTTGCTAATAATGTTCGTCAGGTGTTAACTTTTGTAGAAACTAGTAATGCTGATGCTGGTATTGTATATACCACCGATGCTAAAGAATCAAATCAAGTAAAAGTAAGAGTAACTGCACAGGAAAATTTACACTCACCAATTATCTACCCAATAGCGGTAATTAAAGGTAGTCGTAATCAGGATGCTGCTAAATCTTATGTACAATTTATCGCCAGCGAACAGGCGAAAGCTGTGTTTAAAAAATACGGTTTTGGTGTAGTTAAATAAGTAATTATTATTATAGATGGAAAAATATAATATTTTAAGCAGGGCTTACGGATAGATCCCCCTAAATCCCCCTACCCTTCGGGAAGGCTATGCGCTTACGCGCAGGCTACGCCAACGCCTATAAAAAGGGGGACTTTGATTTGATTCTCCCCCCTTAGAAAGGGGGGTAGGGGGAAATCTAGTTTTTGGGCTTGCGTAAGTTTTGCTATTTTTGAAAAAGCCTAACTAAAATTTTATGATGCAACTTGAATTATCACCTTTATGGATATCTTTAAAAACTGCTGCACTAGCCACAATAATTACTTTTTTTATAGGAATTGCAGCAGCTAGATGGATGCTGGAAACCCACACTAAAGCTAAACCATTAATAGAAGCGATATTAATTGCCCCCTTAATTCTACCACCAACAGTAGTGGGATTTTTATTACTACTGCTGTTTGGCAAAAATAGCTTAGTAGGTCAATTATTATTAAAATTTGGGTTAACTGTAATTTTTTCCTGGCAAGCAACTGTAATTACAGCAACGGTGGTAGCTTTCCCATTAATGTATAAAACTGCACTAGCAGCATTTGAACAAATTGATGGAAATTTGTTAGCAGTTGCCCGTACTCTTGGTGCATCAGAATGGGCGGTGTTTTGGCGAGTAATGCTACCTTTAGCTTTACCTGGAATTGTTGCTGGAACAATTCTTTCTTTTACTCGTGCGTTGGGAGAATTTGGCGCAACGTTGATGTTAGCTGGTAATATTCCTGGGGAAACCCAAACTATCCCAATGGCAATTTATTTTGCTGTGGAAGCTGGAGATATGCAGCAAGCATTGATTTGGGTGTTGATTATTTTGGGAATTTCTTTAAGTGTACTGGTTGCTGTTAATTTTTGGACTGGATATCAGCGTCGCTTAGTTGCAAGTTCTAGAGATGCGATGCCTAAAGCGTGTTTTCAAATTAACTCGTCAGATTTAGATCCCCCTAAATCCCCCTTAAAAAGGGGGACTTTGATTGGATTCTCCCCCCTTTTTAAGGGGGGCTGGGGGGGATCGAATGGTTTGAAAACACGCCATAGGGCAGGCTGCGCCTACACACTACCTCAACCTAGTGTCATTCTCCCACCAAATCAGCTTATTATTCCCACTGGTTCACCTGCGGATAGTATTAATTTATTCGTAGACATTGAAAAACCTCTGCCTAACTTTTCCCTGGATATCAGCTTAAGTAGCGCAAGGGGAGTATTAGGAATTTTGGGCGCTTCTGGATCTGGTAAAAGTATGACTCTGCGTTGTATTGCTGGACTAGAAACGCCGCGTAGAGGAAAAATAATTTTGAATGGACGGGTTTTATATGACTCCCAAAAAGGAATAAATCTGCCTAGTAAAGATCGGCGGGTTGGTTTTTTATTTCAAAATTACGCTTTATTTCCTCATCTTACAGTTGCTCAAAATATTGCTTTTGGCTTACACAAAAGTAAATCTGTTAGAGGTATTAACAAAGAAATAGAAACACAACTAGCTGCTTTTCAACTGCAAGGGTTAGCCAAGCGATATCCTCATCAACTCTCAGGCGGTCAGCAGCAACGGGTAGCTTTAGCTAGGGCTTTAGTTAGTAAACCTGATGTATTGTTATTAGATGAACCTTTTTCAGCATTAGATACACATTTACGCAGCCAGCTAGAACAACAATTAATTGCCAAGTTAGCTAATTATCAAGGAGTAACTTTATTTGTTACCCACAATTTAGAGGAAGCTTATCGAGTTTGTGAGAATTTATTGGTATTGGAACAGGGAAATGCGATCGCTTATGGTCGCAAACAAGATATTTTTGAGCATCCAGCTAGTTTTAGTGTAGCCCAATTAACAGGATGTAAAAACTTTTCCCGCGCGATCGCCATAACATCACAACAAATTCAGGCAATTGATTGGGGTTGTAGCCTGAATGTAGTTGAACCTATCCCAGATCAGCTTAATTATGTAGGTATTCGCGCCCATCAACTAACTTTTCCTACAGATACTAACCAAGAAAATACTTTTCCTTGCTGGTTGGTAAATACCAGCGAAACACCCCACAGAATGACACTATATTTAAAACTTCATCAACCACCAACTAGCGCCCAAGATTACCATTTGCAAGCAGAAGTTTTTAAAGAAAAATGGGCATTTCTCTCATACCGCCCCTTTCCTTGGCTAATTCATTTGCATCCTTTACGGCTAATATTGTTACAGTAGGTGCATTAAACTGTTATTGTTAATTGTTAATTGTTAATTGTTATATGATTTGGCAGTTGAGACAGGTACAGCGAAAAAGTGAAGCTATTTATTTACCACACCCCCGAACTTACCCCTGGATCTGAAGTGCCAGAATGTGCGATCGCTGTTGATGTCCTCCGCGCTACAACTACAATGGCAACAGCACTCAATGCAGGTGCAGAAGCAGTGCAAGTCTTCAGCGATCTAGACAAACTGATGAAAGTCAGCGAAGAATGGCAACCAGATAAACGTCTACGCGCTGGAGAAAGAGGCGGAAGCACAGTAGCAGGTTGTGACTTGGGTAATTCTCCCCTCGACTGCACCCCAGAAGTTGTTAAAGGCAAACGCTTATTCATTACTACCACCAATGGCACTCGCGCCTTACAGCGAATACAAGATGCTTCCATAGTCTTAGCAGCAGCATTAATTAATCGTGCCGCCGTCGTCGAGTATGTTTTATCCCAACAACCAGAAACAGTTTGGATAGTTGGTTCTGGTTGGGAAGGTAGTTATTCATTAGAAGATACAGTTTGTGCAGGTGCGATCGCCCACAGCTTGTTAACACAACTTAACTGTCCGTTAAATGAACTAGCAGGAAATGATGAAGTTATCGCTGCGATCGCACTTTATCGCCAATGGCAAGATAACTTACTAGAAATGTTCCACCACGCCAGTCACGGTCAACGCTTGCTGCGTCTCAATTGCCATGAAGACTTAAAATATTGCTCTCAAACCGATATTTTAGATGTTTTACCTATCCAAAGAGAACCAGGAGTTTTAATCAAAAAAGCTTAAATTAAACAGTGTACTAAGAAAAATCAACAAAGAAATAACTGGACTGCCTTTCTCAGTCCAGTTATTTGGTCTTAAGGTCTGCAATTCAACTTGACATCTCCTACCAAATTCCACTCAACTAACTTTGCTTTATTTTTAACGAAGATTACCTCTAACACAGGCAGTCAAACCCCTGGCAAGCCTTCGCTTCAGTTAATCTACCTATATTTACTTTTTAACTTAAATAAAGATGAATTAGAGAGCCGAACTTGATATTGATTTAATCATATAGTTAAATTATTTATCACATATATTCCTCTAGCAAGACCTAATATTTTGTATTAATGGACACATAGGTTTTTTAATAATCGGTAAAAATGCGCTAAAAATTAGATTATCAGCTTAATTAAACGTATTACCCCACCCCCCAACCCCCTCCCCTTATTAAGGGGAGGGGGAGATGTTTTGATTGATATTTTTGAATGTGGAGCTAGTTATCTACAACGATTCAATCTAACAGTTAATTGCTAAATTTTACGTTAAAAATATTAAGCCATGACGAGCATAAAATTAATCTGATTATGTTTATCTAGCCATTATCGCTGTTATTAAGTACTCAAACGTTCCATCAAACAATTAGCAATTCGACGCGCAGCACCAGGTTCTCCCATCCGCTTTGCTCCATTTTCAGCGATTAATTGTAACCTATCAGGATCGCGGAATAAATTTTGCATCGCAGTTGCTACATCAATAGGTTGCTTTACCAAAATTAAAGATAAACCTAATAAACGACTTTGAGCTTCTGCAAAAGCCGGAGTATATTGGGGGCCACTTCCTGGGATAGCGATCGCAGGTTTTCCTAACCCAATAAATTGTTCTGTAGCCGTACCCGCCATTGCGATCGCTACATCACCATTAATTAAACATTTACTATAAGCATTAGTCGTCAAAATTAAACTGCAATTGTCTTTAGTAAATGTTTCTGCTGTAGGATCTTCAACTAACGAAATTGCTAATTCAGTTGCCAATTCTTGCTTCCTCCAACCTTGACTTACTAAAACTTGGCGCAAAGAGTCCAAACTTAAAGTAGGTGCGATCGCCCCCAGCAAAACTATAGAACGTCGAGAATAAACTTTAATTAATCCATCTACCGCAAGGATGATTTGTTGCCAATTTTCATAAGCTTCTGGAGGTCGAGAACCAGGGAGGAGAGTTATAATTAGCGATCGCTTCGTCTCCTTCAATTCTGCATCTCGCTCATAAAAAATCGCTGGTGGAAATTCCGGTAAAATTCCATCCATCATCGGATTACCCAAATCAAAAGCTGGAATTGACCACTGCTGCAAAATCTCAGTCGTCAACTTATCTCTAGGAAACACCGCTTTACACCTAGAACGACTCATCAACCAACGTTCCCAAGGCAAATAAACCGAACCCCACCAACTTTCTGAACGTTCTCCCCAAGACTTACGGGGTAACACACCAGCTTCATCCCGCAAATAATATTCAGACTTAGCAGTACCAACAAAAGCATAATCACAACCACTTAACCAAGCAAACAATAACGGTACAATATCCCCAACCGCTAAAATTACCCCACCAGTGTTTGCCCAACTACGCACAGCCTTAAATTGAGCCAACGTCAGTTGTAATAAACCACCCTTAATATCTCGCATCAACTGACGGCTATCCATATAAATAAAACCACCAGAAGGCATCGTCTGCATTTTTCCAATCACAGGAATACCTAACCCAGAATAAGCTTGTCCTTCTCCCACCAAAGGTAAAGCCGCTAAATTGGGGCAATTAGGATGTTGCTGTAACTCCTGCAAAATTCGCACAGCAATTACATCTTCCCCATGACCATTACTCAGACAAAGTAGCTTCATTGTAGGATTTTATCGTAGGTTGGGCTTCTTGTTGTCCACTTAGCATTTTATTAGATACAAGTTTATTCCCAACAGCTATATCAGTGAGCGATTATTGCTCAATGTGGTAAAATACAATATGCAGCGCATTGTGGAGTAAAATCTATTCCTACAGTCGAACAACTATTGCAATGTTATATCATTTCTAGTTGGGCAACCAACCTATATTTACCTATTAATCTAGTTCGTTTAGATCGACGCACAGGGAATGTGTTTATTTTAGTTGGAGAAGAAATAGAAATAGAAATTAAGCCTAATGGAGAGTGGATTAAATGAATACAAAACCGAATTTTCAAGAAATGAATCGCCAAGAACTACGCGCTTATGTTTTAGCTCATAGAGATGATGAGGAAGCCTTTTCTGCTTATATGGATCAGCTTCATAAAGATCCTCGTCGAGAAGTTCAGCCACCTCTAAATTCAGTAGATGACCTAACTAATTATCCTGATTTTTTGCAAAAATTAAAGCAAGAATCAGAGAAACAAAAATAAAAAATAAAAAAGATCATAGGCAAGTACCTGTACTTGTTAATAATCCACTTGCTCATGGCAAACTTACCCGATGAAACTTTAATAACTGTTGCTAATTTACTGCCACGCTTGTTTAATGTAATTAATTTAGCTACAGCTTGTGAGTTCAATCTATTTGAACAGTATGGGGAAACCGAAGAAACTTTATCTGAACTCTCCAGAACTCAAGAACGCAGCAGAACGGGCAAGAGTGTTCTATAATCGTCTTTACGGGCTAGTATTGCAAGTAGCTGAGTCTCAACCAGTGGCAAACTCTGCGACATTAAACTTACTCTATCAATCAATAGAACAAGCCAATCGGATCGCAGATGCGGTAGAAGCAAGTGTTCAAGAGATTAGAAGGTCTTGGAATTTACAATGAACAATGAAAATAAAATTCCTGATGCAGAAACGAGAGCGCGAAATGTTGCTCAGTTGCGTGAAGTATGCCAAAACTTAGATCATCTCAATTTAATGTTAGAACACGCAAGTGCTATAGCTGAAGCGGAGTTGCAAAATAGTCCTCTTTATGTGCGCCGTCGGGAACGGGTACGGAAACAGTTAGAGTATAAAACACAACAGCCACAAAAGTAGCTAGATTTGTTAGTAATTACAAGTCAATAGATCGCTTTTACAGGAAAAGACGGTATAACTTGACATGATGAGTTTGGGTTAATTGTTCAATTTTTGGAAAAATCGCTCTTACGCCAGTACCTCTGTTGCTTCTTTCAAGACTTGAGTGATTTCAGGTTTAACAGAAGCAATTACGTCATCTCGTAAGTGCTTATGATGCGGGAAGTTTGGCAGATTAGGAAAGTGAGGTGTGCTGTCATAACGAAAAATCAGGCAATTGTGTTCGTCCTGAAAGTGGTAGCGATAATCCAGAAATTCCAATTGATTATCAGCAACTACTATAGCTTCGTTTATTTCTAACAAATGTGTTTGATGAAAGCGCACTCTAATCCGTAGGTTAGCACGTTTTGGTGTTAAGATTTCCTCTTCATAGCGTTCTACATAAACATTCTTGCATTGAAGAAGTGCTTGTTCCACTTGCTCCAAGTAATCAGATAAAACATTAGGCAGCATAGTTCAGTCGTTGTTCTAGTTCTTGGCGCAGAGCCAGGTAATGGCGGTAATCATTCGCCCATTCTATAAATATAAAATCATCTGGCAACAGCCCTTGATTGTAGTGGTTAAAAAATTCTTCAGAGTTCATTTTTAGCTGGTTTTCATATATACTAAGTCTCTTAGAAACGGCAATCAAGGCATCTAAGGGTGATGTATATTGAATAATCTGCTTACGCATGGGCAATGAGTTCTAGCAATGGATTCATCTAAGGCGATCAAATTGATAACTATTCAAACTTTAGCAAATTAATAATTACTTGTGTTAGAAAGATGACTAACAAAAATTAGAAAAAACTGTGCCAGATCAAATTGTGTCACAGCTACGGAACTTCAGCAGCTTGATCTAAGTCAGAATTTATACAGTATTAAGATTCATGCGATCGCACCCACATCAGTTTAATCACAGGACAAGAGGAACAAACATCCCCCCCTTACCCACAACTGATATTGCTTAACAACACCAACTTAAAATAAAAATAGAGATATACTTGTATGCGTTTTCCAGTTGTTGCCATCTATACCTTAGTTGCCCTAACCACTTGCGGCTTGCCATTACAAGCATTTGCTCAAACTAACGCCAACCCAAAACCAGCAAATGACTATGTAGTACCAGTTGATGAAACTACAACACCTGTAAACGCCATTAGCAACTCAAAGTCAGTTGTAGTTCCCGCAGAAACAGCAACCCCTCCAACTGCTATTACTACGCAGGTGCAAGCACAAACTCCTACCCAATTACCAAAACCTGTTATTCCTACTACATCAACCCAACCTAGTACCCAAAAAGATGTGCAGGTAACAGCAACAGATGTGCAAGTTGTGGGTGCAGCAGATGAATTACAGCAGTTTATTAAAAATACAATTACTACTAAAATTGGTGATGCTCCCAGTAAAAATCAGATAGACAAAGACGTTGCCACACTTCTAGCAACAGGTTCATTTACCGATGTTCGTGCCACTACCCAAACAACACCTGCTGGCATAAAAGTAGTATATCAAGTGCAACCCATAGTTGTGCGATCGCTCCAACTTTCCGGCGCAAAAGTCCTCACACCAGCAATAGCCAACGACTTATTTAAATCTCAATTAGGGACAACAATTAACCCCACATTAATCCGTCAAAGTATTGAACAACTACAACAATGGTATGCCAAAAACGGCTATGTTTTAGCGCAAGTAGCAACAGTACGCCCCAGTAATCAAGGAATCATCTTAATTGAAGTTGCAGAAGGTGTAGTTGGAGAGGTTAATTTCCGATTTTTAGATAAAGATAGCAAACCAATAGTAGGTCGCACCAAAACAGACTTCTTGACTAGCCAATTACAACTAAAACCAGGTGAAGTTTTCCAAGTAAATGTAGCGCGGACAGACTTACAATCACTCTACAAATTAGGACTATTTGAAAAAGTAGACATTGCTCTAACGGGTGATGCTACAAAAGCTAATGTCACCTACGATTTAACAGAACTTCCTGCCCGTTCAATTAATGCAGGTGGCGGCTACAACACTGACAATGGTTTAGTCGGTACAATTAGTTACAAAGATCGTAACTTTAGTGGCATTAATCAACAGTTAGGTGTGAGTATACAAGCAGGTACTCGTGACTTGCAATTTGATACCAGCTTTAGCAATCCTTTTAATCCCAGCGACCCTAACAAACTAGGATATACAATTAACGCCTTTCGTCGTCGCGGTTTTTCTCAAACCTTTGACGAAGACATTAGATTACCTAATGGCGATCAAGTACGTCAAGGACAATTTGGCGGTGGTATTACATTTAGCAGACCAATAGAGCAATGGCAAACATCACTAGGTTTGAATTATACCCGCACCAGTATACGCGATCGCTCTGGTAATATTTCCCCAGTCGATACCAAAGGCAACCAGCTAACTTTTAGTAACAATGGTATTGATGACCTAGTAACATTATCTGCGGGTGTCGTTAGAGATCAACGTAACAACCCCGTTAGCCCCACCCAAGGCTCAGTATTTAGTTTAACCACACAACAATCTATTCCTGTAGGTAGTGGTAACATCTTGATGAACCGTATCGAAGGTAACTACAGCCAGTACATTCCCGCAGGTTTAATTAATGCAGGTAAAGACAATCAAGATGTTTTAGCCTTTAATATCCAAGGTGGTACTACAATTGGTGATTTACCCCCCTACCAAGCCTTTAACATCGGTGGGATTAACTCAGTACGTGGTTATCAAAATGGCGACGTTGCCAGTGGACGCAGTTTCGTCCTAGCCTCAGCCGAATACCGCTTTCCAGTATTCTCCGTCATAGGTGGTGTCTTATTTGCTGACTATGGTACAGATTTAGGGTCTAGCGATACAGTACCAGGACAACCAGGAGTTGATCGCGGCAAACCTGGCAATGGCTTTGGTTATGGTGCTGGGATGCGCTTTAACTCACCCATTGGACTAATTCGTGCCGACTTTGGCATCACCGATCAAGGGCAAAGTAAAATACAATTTGGTATCGGGCAACGCTTCTAAAAAAGTATGAAGTATGAGGTATTTTTTATACTTCATCGTTTATACTGCTATTTTTAATGATGAAATCCCAAGTAGCCAAAAAATTACAAGGCGGTAAATATACCCTAGAACAAGTTCTAGGACAGGGTGGCTTTGGCATTACCTATAAAGCCACACATCACTACTTGGGACACCCAGTAGTGATCAAAACCCTGAACGAGTCCTTACAGTACCGTTCTGACTTTGAGCGGTTCCTTTCCCAATTTCAGGATGAAGCCAGACGTTTAGCGTTATGTGTTCATCCTAATATTGTCCGCGTGATTGACTTCTTTCACGATGAAGGAATGCCCTACTTAGTCATGGACTACATTCCTGGTTTAACTCTCAAACAAGTTGTATTTCCAGATAACCCACTTAAAGAAGCTATAGCCGTTCACTACATCCGGCAAATTGGCTTTGCTTTAAGAGTTGTCCATCAACAAAAATTACTACATCGAGATGTCAAGCCGGATAATATTGTCTTGCGTCAAGGCACTCACGAAGTAGTATTAATTGATTTTGGCATCGCGCGAGAATTTACCCCAGGCGTAACTCAGACACATACCAGTTTAGTTTCTGAAGGCTATGCCCCCATTGAACAGTATCTAGACAAAGAAAAGCGCACAACCGCAACAGATGTCTATGCCTTAGCTGCTACCCTTTACACTTTATTAACTGCTAAAATTCCCACACCCGCAGTTTTGAGAGATAGGCAACCAATTCCAGAAGCACGAGAATTGCAACCCGAACTGAGTGCAGCAGTTAATCAAGCGGTGATGCGGGGAATGGCGATCGAACCTAAATATCGACCTAAAACCATAGATGAGTGGTTAAATCTTCTACCTACAGACTTAGATGTCCCAGCAAATCCTGCTGTTACTCACTCAGTTGCTAATCAGACAGCAGGAACACAGGCGTTTATTCCCCAAAATCCATTATTACAAGGTCAGCCACCTCAAAAGTCGCCGATTTCTTTCTTGCCTAAACTGAGTGTTCGTCATGCAGCAATTGGTGGAGTAGCTGCCGTCACCGCTTTAGTAACTATCTCGGTAGCTGCCGTCAAGCAAGAACTTCAGCAGTCCCCATCCCCACCAATTATCCAACCTAGCAATACTCCCACAGTTGAAAATAGTACCGCGTCCCCATCCCCATCTCCATCACCTGTTGAAAAGCAAACTAGCAGCGTAGAAGAGGAGAAAGATAATACTACTACACCAGTAATTCAGCCTCGATCAGCATCTCAGACAATACCAGAAAGCGGGCGCGATACTCCTGCGGAGTCGCTACGCGATCGCACCACCTCAAATTTACCCACAACTCCAGCCAAAACTAAATCATCCTCTACTAGCTCTGAGCAACCAACTTTATACAGGCGCAGGCGAAGCGATACTTACACTCAAGATCGATCGCCAGCTAACGTACAGCAGAGACAACCATCTGTATCTTCTTCTCAACCAGCATCAATACAGAGAAGCTCATCTAGAACTTATTCTCAGCCAGCATCAATACGGAGAAGTTCCACTAGAACTTATTCTCAGCCAGCGCCAGCAGCAGATAAGAAACCCTCGGTTTTTTCTAATCAACAGTCACCAATACAACAACAGCCGCCAGCGCCTTTTCGTCAACGCAAGCAAGCTGTAGTGGAATCATCTGATAACGATAATTCCACATACTCAGAGTCAGAGTACAAACCAGACGATCAAGACTCTCAAGGTAAACCTGACAAAAACAAGCCACCCAAACCATTTCAAGGCAAAAAAGACAAAGAGGATTAAATCAACACTTATCTATCAACAACCGCTTGCTGTACGGTTATCCGTCCCAAAAAGTAATAGTATTATCACTTTTTAAAACCTTAGTTGCCCTCACACAGCAAAACAGTTGGTTATAATAAAAATATCAAACAAGGGGCTGTCATGGTTTCGACGTGTTGGCGAACACTGCCCCGTGATACAGGTCGAGAGCGAGTCTTCTCTCGTAAATACCGGACTCAAAAAAAAAGTAAATGCGAACAACATCGTTCCTTTCGCTCGTAAAGCAGCCACTGTTGCTGCCTAATAATCTCTAGTATCTAGTAGATTTGAGCGTCTGTAGTTTGACTCCGTTAAGGACTACAGATAACCCCAACGGATGCGTTCTTTAGTTGTCCTCTGGTGGGCTAAAGGGCAAAGAACTCACCAGTGCATCCTGTCATCCGGGATAATGGATGGTTCCCGCTCTGAGGGTTAGAAGGGCTAAACCTGTGAATGAACGGTAAGTTAATACCCAAGGCGGACGGCAGTTCGATTCTGCCCAGCTCCATACCTAAACAACTGATTTAAAATACCATCCTAGAATTGAGTTTTTAGGATGGTATTTTATTTGAGTACTTTTTAAATTCTGACAATTTTCGCACACAAACGCGATCGCAAAAATAGCGTTCAGTAACAGAGATTTTACTGATTTTATTAATTTATTACCAATGTTTATAAAAGTTTAATATGAGTTTTTACCTATACCTCCGTAAATTTACTGGCTATGTCAAAAAAAAAAATAAATATTCCGCAAATCTCACCATGAAAAGTAATTGAGGGTTATGGGAAAGTATTACTATACGAAATTGATTGGTACATCCGATTCAGGATGCAAGTGTTCCCCGCCCCTCAACTCTACCATTTTCTTTTATGGCTCCCGAAATCAACAACCTTCGTTTTCCTCTATGGCAATTTCTCAATCAACCTCTGTTCAGCACAAATAAACAACTTATATTAAATCCCCGTCGCTTTAGTTATTTTTATAGGCTAGAACATTTAGAACGTTGCTTGAATAGAGAGTTTAGCCCAAAAAGGTAATCGCAGCTAATTGTCTTTAAATAGTCGGATATCTATCTCTCTTCCATTCTTTGGACTCCCACCGAAGACGTTGGCGCCGCCTGTGCTATAAGCCTAGTTTGGTGCTGAGATGAATATCGGGCAGGGTTTTGTGGTAAAATATTATCAGTCAGAAGAACCTCCTGTAGTTGTGAAAACCAAGCAACATAATTAGGAATAGTAAAAAGACAAAACATTACAAATACGGTAGGGCATACCGGAATTTAAGCTTGTGGAGAAGCTGTAAGACTCGTTGGTACTTGTACCAAAAAGCAAGTTTCCTTGAAGCAAGAATTTCCCGTCACAACGTCAGTTTGACGTGGGAGTGTCAATGGGTTAACACTCAGGATTAATTTATTGCTGGTAATCACACTTCAAAAGTGATGTAACTAATTTTGAACTTTCTCCAGTGTTACCCACGTTTATTTAAGTATTTATGCTAATTAGTAATCACAAGGTTATCCCTGTGGACAACTGTTTCCACACCGACATAACCTAAAATTGCGGGGATTTCTTCGGAGCGATGCCCCTTAATTTGCTGTAACTCGCTGCTGCTGTAGTTGACAATTCCCCTCGCAATTTCATTTCCTTGGGCATCACATAACTGTACGGCATCTGAGGATTTAAATTCGCCATAGACGTTAGTAATGCCAGCAGCTAACAAAGATTTGCCAGCAGATGCGATCGCATAAATCGCTCCGACATCTAAATATAATTTACCATTACTAATCAGTCCGTGAGCTATCCAACGTTTGCGGGCGTTGCTGCTACGGGTTTGGGGTGCAAACTGCGTACCGAAAGATTCTCCTTGCAATATTTTCTGAATATTTTGGGGCTGTTGTCCTTGAGTAATTACAGTCCGAATACCTGCACGGGTGGCAATTCTAGCGGCTGTAATTTTTGTTACCATACCGCCAGTACCCCATTTAGAACCGCGATCGCCTGTTTGCACCTGCAATTCTTCTAATTCCTCCAGATTGTTCACCATTATGATCGGTTGAGCATCAGGAAAGGTGCGCGGATCAGCAGAATATAGCCTATCGACATCAGTTAGTAAAAATAGCCAGTCTGCCTCAATTAAGTTAGCAACTAAAGCTGAGAGAGTATCATTATCGCCAAATTTCAATTCCTCTACAGCTACAGTGTCATTCTCATTCACAATCGGAATTACACCTAGCCGCAGTAATTCATGGAAGGTATTGTAGGCATTAACATAGCTGGTGCGTTCTCCAAAAGTGCTGCGCGTAAGGAGAACTTGGGCAATTGGTTGTTCTAGGGCTGTAAAGAAATCGTCATAAACCCGCATCAAGCGCCCTTGACCGACTGCTGCTACTGCTTGTTTTAGCGCCATCATTTTTGGACGCTCTTTTAGTCCTAGTCTCGCACAGCCTACTCCTACCGCGCCAGAAGAAACTAACACTACGCCATAGCCTGATGACCTGAGATTAGTAAGAGTTTCAGCTAAGGTAGCGATCGCAGATACAGCTAATCTTCCGTCAGGTTGGGTCAGGCTAGAAGTCCCAATTTTTACAACTATTGTTTCAGACATGGTTAGGGAGGGGGGAGGAGGCAGAGGGGCAGGGGGGCAGGGGGGCAGAGGGGCAGAGGGGTAAGAATTTCGTTGTTTGATTGTAAATATTTTTCCTATTTACTCGACTTCCGCGCAATTATTAAAAACCTACACTTGTGAGCCTCTCTACTCGCCCACAATCCAAAAGCGCCAGTCCTGTTGAATCTCAGTACTGGCGCTCTTGTGTAGTTATAAGTTTTATATAGTTAGGGTCTTTATATTTGCTGACCCCATTTGAACTATAACTATGATCCCAGTGATTTCAGAGAAACCTAAAATTTGTAATTATTTCTTTATATTTCCCCTAAATTACAATTATTCACAATTAGTTAACTTTTGTTGCTTTGCTGTAAGTGAAACACCCAAGGTTTGAGAAAACCACACTTCAAAATTGCGTATAGGATATTTACGTGCCGCCGCCGCCGGATCAACCATTGGCTCAACCAGAATAGTAAACATTCCTAATCTGTTACCAGCAAGGACATCTGTAAATAAGCGATCGCCTACCATTGCCACTTGTTCCACAGGCAAATTCATCTCTGTAACTGCCTGTCTCAACTTACGTCGGGATGGTTTACCAGCGCCAAGTAAGTAAGGCACATTCACGGCTTTGGCAATGTTGCTAATTCTAGTTTCGCTGAGGTTGTTACTTACCAGCCAAAGGGCTGCCACCTGTCTAATTTCTTCTACCCAAAGTAGTAATGTTTCAGAAGCTTGGGTAGATTTTACTGGTACTAAAGTGTCATCCACATCTAATACCAAACCTTTAAGGTGATATTTTTGCAAAATTTCCGGTGTCAAATTTAGCACCGAACCTTCTACAATCAAGTTTGGCTGTAAAAATTCTGCCCAAGGCATAAGCTATCAATTAACAATTATCAATTAACAATTATCAATTAATAATCATCAATTAACAATGACCCATGACTAGCCGAATCTGGGTGTTTATTGGCACTGATGCTACTTAACGAGATTGCTGTTGTCGAACAGCCGCGATCGCAGCATTATGTTCTCGCAGAGTACGGCTAAAAATATGCGTACCATCATAACGAGCCACAAAATAGAGATAATCTGTATTTTCGGGATTCAAAACAGCTTTTAAACTGCCCAAACCAGGACTAGCGATAGGACCTGGTGGTAGCCCTTGGTTGATATATGTGTTGTATGGGTTAGGAATTTTAACCTGAGCGTAAGTTAAGGGCTTATCCTTTGTTTGCCGAATTCCTAAAGCATACTCAACAGTTGGATCAGATCCTAACGTGATTCCCTGTTTTAGACGGGCAGTAAAGACACCAGCAATCCGAGGACGCTCTTCTGCAATTACTGCTTCTTTTTCTACAATACTACCCAGAGTTACCCATTCTAGGAGACTAAAATTGGTACTACTTTGAGCTTGTTGATAGACTGGCAGTGATACCCGTTCAAACTCTTTGAGCATCTGGCGGACAATTAGTTTGGGGGTAATGCTATCACTAGCTATTTTGTAAGTATCTGGATATAAAAACCCTTCTAAGTGTGGCAAATTATCTGGCAACCAGGAAAACTGCTCTTTAGGAATATCACGAGTTGCAGCCAGAAATTCTTCGGCTTTAAAAAAACCAATAGATTCAAAGTAATTAGCCATCTGCTGTAAAGACCAGCCTTCTGGGATGGTGTAGTCTAGCTGTACCACCTTGCCGTTCCAGATTTGATCGGCAATTTCTGGTAAAGACTGGGTAGGTGAAAGTCGATAAACACCAGACTTAAAGCCACCTTGCTTATTGTTAAACGACAACCATGATGTCCATAGCTTCCAAGCTTGGGTAGAACGAATTAAACCAGCATCCTCTAGCTGGCGACCGATTTGTTGGCTTGCCGTTCCTTGTGGGATTTGGATTTGTACCGTTTTCCCAGGCGTAGAACTTGATTGTCCATCTACTAGAGGTGGGGCAGTTTCCTTGCTCCACCAAGACCAACCAAAAAAAGCAACTATACCCAAGAGTATTGGTGGTATAGCTAGCAAGTACAACCACTTAAATGTGGGCTTTACAGCATTCATATATGGTGAAGAAACAACCGCTACTAATTGCTAATCAGAAATTGATTGATGCCTTTCTCTATTCCAACTCATCAAAGAGCATTTCTTCAAGTAGTGGTTGGACTTTTTTAAATTCATCTGGCGAAAGTAGCTCTGGCTTGCCAAATTGATTTTCCCGTGCAAAGAACAGCAAAGGATCAAGAGGTGTGTAAACACCATACTCTTGCTCTTCATGGTAGAAGTTAGCTAAAAGCTGAAATTCTTCCGGCTCGATTTCACTACCTTCTTCTTCCATCTCTATAGTTAGGATGTCTTCTTCGTCTATTTCTGGAATTTCACCAGCAACGGTAAGAGTATGGGCGGTGCGTTTGAGGGTGAGATTTTGCTCTGCTAGAACTGCTTGAGCATCAGCAAAAATGCGATCTAGTTCGGGTTCGTCTTCGACGAGGGTGGCTTCTTGTTCGCCATCTTCGTTCCAGGCAACAATTTCTATGGGCGAGTCTACAGGTAGCAGTAGCAGGTATAAAGTACCCTCTACTTCTAGGGAATGCTCAATGTAACAATCGAG
>JBARVL010000198.1:0-52583 GCA_049646245.1 Crinalium sp.
GGGAAATTTGGTTTTTATGTCGCCAGTATAGTGCTACCCAAGCATTAGAAATGGGCTTAGTTAATTGTGTCGTTCCAGTAGAACAGTTAGAGCAAGAAGGTATCCAGTGGGCTTCGGAAATTTTAGAAAAAAGTCCAATTGCCATTCGCTGCTTAAAAGCCGCCTTTAATGCTGACTGCGACGGTCAAGCTGGTCTGCAAGAACTTGCTGGTAACGCTACCTTACTTTATTACATGACTGAGGAAGGAGCAGAAGGTAAACAGGCGTTTCTAGAAAAGCGTCAACCGAATTTTCGTCAATATCCTTGGCTCCCTTAAACAATTAACAATTAAGCTTGAGCGATAACCAACTTTCGCTCAAAATCGCACCTGGGCTTAAGTCAAGGTGCAATTTTGAGGAAAAATGTTTGGAATTTAGGGAAAAGTTATCAAACTCTGTTGCCCTCTCTCCTCTCCTCCTCAAACATAAAATGCGCTCTTCACAACAGCTTATGTTAATAAAATGTTACTAAAACACTAACTCAGCAACATTTATTGTTTCAGAGACGGTAACACTTTTTTCTTCAGACTGCTGGGGTCGAGACTCCTCCAACGAACAAGGAGAAACTACATCATCTTTTACACCGAAAAGTGCTTCTTCTAAAATTATCATTCCTTCAAGAGTTTCCCAAGAAGGTGCAAAGGGTGGCATTGCTAATGAACAAGCTTTCCATGACCCTCGCACAGGAACACCGAGTTGCTCACAAGCACCACCTCGGCGACCTTCTGGTTGGTAATACCGACAACACCGACAGGCAGAAGTTGAGTCATTCAGTGTTTTCATGGGATTGCTATGATCGGGAATTTTTTTATTCAACCTTGATATTTAATGTAACTGGTAGACTTATTTCCCTAAAAACCTCTTAATCAATTAGCTATCAAGGCTTTAGCGATCCCCAATCCCAAATTTAGCTTTATATTTTCTTTATTATCCCGTTATCTATAGATACAATTTTCCGATCATAGAAAACTTAAAATTTTTTGAGTTATATGAGTAACTATACCGATTTACTATAAACCCTTTAGGGATCGACTTAAACTAAGAGCGGTTTTTCAGCTTCTACACTTCCATCAAATCTAGACAGCTAATTTCTCACTCTTGTTAAATCAAAGTAATTACATCTACAAACATTAAGTATAGTAACAGGATAAAATGTTGCAAATTATACCAAAAGTTAGAGCTTAATCTAAAAAACTATTGATGCTGCTTACTGGTACAAAGGGAGCAAACACCCCAACGTTGTAATTCTCCAGTTGGTGTGGGACACTGACACTGGGGACAAAGAGGTAACTGGTGCGATCGCTCCTTAACTCGTTTAGCCCAATTTTCAAAAGCAGTATAAGCATCTGTAACTTTAGGCTGCTCAATTTCGCCTTGTAAAGACACAACATCCCCAACCCAGCTAGGATGTTGTGAAATCAAAGATTTCTCCCGTTCATCTTCATAATTTCCTTGACCAACGACATCTTGCCATTGAGCCGTAGAAAAGCGAATATCAATTAAACGAATATGTAATTGAGCATTCAACTGTTTGAGAAGGCGATAACGTTGCAAAGACAGATTATTTGACCAAGCAGAACTAGATGTAGCAACAAACAAGACATCTCTAGAAATAGAAATTGGTCGCGTATGGGAAATAGCAGCAGTTCCCACAACAGAAGCCCAACATCTTAACAAACGGCGAAACAGAGTAATTTTTTGAAACTCAGCCTGATTTTCCAGAGCGCCTAAGATATTATTTATACTTTCAAAAGACATAATAAGTAGTATCAGTGGAAATGAACGTAACATCAGGGCTGGTGATTGGTCATTGGTCATCGGTGATTGCTAACTGCTAACTGAAGCATTGCTAATTGTTAATTGATAATTGTTAATTGATAAAACCCCAGCCATGAGTCAAACTTCCTCAATTGAATCACTCCACCCAGTAATAAAAGCGGCTCTCAGTAGCCTTGATATCCAACTGGAAGAAGAATTAGTTCGCTATCGCCGTCAAAAAGCAGGGCATTCAGTCATGCCTAATTCTCGTTTGGGTCGTACAACAACCCCCCAAGTTATAGACTTGATGGCACAAGATGGGTCACAAAGCATAAATCAGCCCCCAGATTCAGGAATGGCTTCGCCCATCTCAATGATGCCACCATCACTAGCTAATCCAGACCTGGCATCTTTTCAATCAACACATCCTAACCACAACCACAATACAGCCTCTCCAACAGACAACTTAGAATCAGCCCTCCCAGAAGCAGAAAATATTAGAAGTGATAGTGAGGTGAGGGAAACTTCCCACGCAAGAGAGACATCGGTTGGCGGAGATTTAGTTTACCAAGGTGCTATTCCAACACCGCCAAACGATTATTTAGCATCAAGTGAAGAATTATTGCGAAGTCTGGCTGAAGAAGAAGCACAACTTCACAAAGAACGCCGACTCAGAGATAACTTGCTAACTCCACTAGCAGTAGGCTCACTGTTGCTGTTACTACTTACGAGTGCGACTTTAGGCTATATTGTGACGAATCCATCGGTACTTCAGTATTTAGGTGGGAACAAGTTTTCTAAATCTCAAAAAGAAGTTGCAACTCCTGACACACAAAGCTCAATTACAGATACAGCATCCGAAACACCAATTATTAAAGGACCAAATCTTGCAGCCCAAGAATTTGTAGACTTGAATTTAAATAATCTTAGTACGCTAAAAACGGCGAGTAGTGCATCTGGAAGTCAGGTGGAAGCAAAATCTAACTCCGCTATCAAGCCTCCTGTTGGTTCTGTAACTCCTGCTAATGTTGCGAATGCCAGCCCTCAAAATTTAGCTGATGCTCTTTTGCCTCCTGATATACAGCCAATTATAGGAATGCCAACGTTGGTAGGACCACCGCCAGTAGCACCTCAGACACAAACTCCGGCAAATGTAGCCAAACCATCACCAGCAGCTAAAAAGATCCAACCATCTGCTACAAAGGCTAATCAAGTAGGAGCTAACCCCGCACAACTGCCCAAAGGGTACTATTATGTACTGGCTAATTATCAAAGCGATCGCCAATTAGCCAATATCCGTAAAATTGTTGGTGATGCCTATTTGCTGAAGTTTCCACAAGGTTCACGCATCCAATTGGGAACTTTTGATCAAGAATCTCAGGCAAAAACATTTATACAAGTTCTTCAGAAAAAAGGCATTCCTGCTTCGGTGTATCGCCCTTGAACAATTAACAATTAACAATTAACAATTAACAATCACCAGCACTCATGGAGAACTGTCATGGGATTGATCGATCGCATCCTCAGAGTAGTTCGCGCTAACATAAACAGCTTGGTAAGTCAAACAGAAGATCCAGAAAAAATTCTGTCACAAGCTGTCTTTGAAATGCAGGAGAATTTAATTCAACTGCGACAGGCGGTAGCTGGTGCGATCGCCACCCAAAAACGCACTGAGCGGCAATCTAGACAAAATCAAGCAACTGCTGAGGAATGGTATCGCCGCGCTCAACTAGCACTACAGCAGAATCAAGAAGATTTGGCTAGACTTGCTCTGACTAAGCGCAAATCATACCAAGAAACAGCATCCGCACTGCAAGCCCAACTAGAACAGCAAAGTTTAATAGTTAGTAGGCTAAAGCAGGATATGCGAACGCTGGAAAGTAAGATTAATGATGCGAAAACCAAAAAAGATATGTACATCGCTAGGGCGCGTTCGGCTGTTGCTACTCAAAGGCTGAACGAAATGTTAGGAAATGTGACAACAGGCAATACTTTGGGTGCTATGGAGCGCATGGAAGAAAAAGTAATACAGCTTGAGGCGCAGTCAGAAGCGATCTCATCCTTGGGAGATGAAAATTTAACTAAAACCGACCTCCGCCGTAAAGAACCCCACCCCTGACCCTACAATGCCGTGTAGGATGAATGGTCTCGATCACCTCTAACCACTTAAATCCGTAGGCTTGACAAATCTGCCAACAAAGGCTTTAAAAAAAGCTGACAGAAGGATAACTATACAAGCTCTTTGCGTAACAACAATTTTTGAGGCTGGTTCAGAAATTGTGATATCCAGTCAGGCTCATTTTCTTGCAATTGAAAACCGTTTTTTTCATATAACTGTCGAGCGGGATAATTATTATCTAAAACGTGCAATTCAAGCTCTTTAAAGCCCCATTCTAAAGCTTTTAGATCGCAAGCTTTTAGTAACTTATCTGCTACTCCTTTCCGTCGGAATGTTTTGCTAACAGCCAAATTAGAGATATAAAGTGACTGCGAGCTACGTCGCCCAAAAGAACGCCGCATCGCCATTTCTATTGTACCAGCAACACACTCATTGCCACTATCATCTTTAAGGGAAGGAATAACCGCAACTAAACCAATTTGATTTGGCGACTTAGATCTTATACGAGTACGCAAATCTTCATAAATTCCCAGACGTAATACAGGATATAGCCATTGCATGATTCCCAGGCGTGAGTGAAAACTATCAGCTAGTATTTCAGCAATGCTATATATATCTTCTGAATTAACATCACGAATGACGAAATCAGAAGCGGCAAAAGTAGATGGCTCCACCAGACGAGGTTGATTCGGTGTAACAAAAGAAAATTCCAGGTTCACAACAGCTAACAATTTAAGTAAAATTTAAAATGTTTATAGGAACAAATTCTTAGAATTTGTCTAATTGTATTTAATTACAATGGTATAAGAATTATGACTTAAAATTTTATCCATAACATTGATTAAGATGACATCACAACATTTATAGCAACTATAGCAACGGACATATCGGTGAGGGCGCTTAAAAGGCTGCCATCAAGCTTGAGATACGTGCTAAGGTAATAATAATAGCTTCTCTTCTTTAGTGAGAGCGATCGCCATCACTTTAGTATCCTCAAAGGAGCATTGGCATCTACAAACAGCTACATCTCTACTAAAAATTCACAGTATCTTTAAGTAAGCGGCTGTTTCGGCTCCAAATTCAGTAAAACAAGCTATTCTCTTTATTAGCCCAAAGAGCGATCGCATCTCGCCAGTAAGGGAAGCACAAGTAATGAAAGCCCTCAGTTTGGCTTACAATTTACCAAGTATCACCAATAAAATTTTATTATTTATTTACATCGGCAAAAAAATCGCTGGCTGCTCATCCTACAGAAGTTGATCAAGGAGTGCATCGATACAGGGGCATTCATGTCTACAATGCCCTACTTAAACTTACATCAACGCATTATCCGGATCAACAACGATCAACCTAGGATCTTTCTAACAGACTGTTTTTTATCTGAGCAACGGTGTGGCAAAATCAGATGAGCCAAATCATGGTCTAAGATTACGCTCTTAGTTAACGCCCAAAAAATAAGAGCGAGTTTTTCAGTCGGCAACTATATAGTTAAGACAATAATGAAACACAAATTTTAGAATCAATAAGGGTGCACCAACCAGCAATTGCCACAGCGACGAGAGTGAAACAGACTAATGCCAATCCTTAACCCTATGGGAAGCATCAAATACCATCGTCTTGATCTGATCATCACTAGCCCTCTTCTGATGTCAGACGCTGTGATTGAGAAAAAGACGTTTCATCAGTACGGGCAGGTTTTAACCTTGCTCCTACAACAGCAGGAGAGCGGTGCATGAAATCTCAAACAAACAAGAAGCCAAAAATTCTGGTTGTCGATGACGAACCAGATAACCTCGACCTGCTTTACCGTACTTTTTATCGAGATTATAGGGTTTTGAGAGCAGACAGTGGTCCTGCTGCCCTGGAAATGCTTGATCAAGAAGGTGATGTAGCAGTGATCATCTCAGATCAACGTATGCCGATGATGAGCGGTACTGAGTTTCTTAGCCGCACCGCCGTAAAATATCCAGATATTATTCGGATTATATTAACTGGCTATACTGATGTCGAAGATCTAGTAGAAGCGATTAACGCGGGTAAGGTCTTCAAATACGTTACAAAACCTTGGGATGCTCAAGAACTTAAGGAAGTAGTGCGTCAGGCGCTAGATACTTATAACGTTGTTAAATTACGGACACAGGAACTTTATCGGACGCTGCGCCGTGAATCGCTATTAAATACTGTTATAAATACTATTCGCAATGCTCAGTATACGCGGCAAGGTGAGTCACCTCTGCGGCAAATATTACAAACGATTGTAGAATCAGTCGGTCAAATGCTAGAGGCAGATATTTGTATTCTGCGTCCCATCGTTGATGAGCAAATGGCAGAAGAATGGTTTGTGTATGAAAAGCCAAAAGTAATTACGCAACAGGAAGATAGTCAAGCAACTGCTGAAAAGGGAGATGCTCATAGCTATGCGGTTTTGGGGCAAACAGTCTGGGAGACGCGCGAAGTAGAAGTAGTTAACGATATCGCTACTACAGAATACTTTGAAGCTAGTAATACAGAAAATACCGAACGAATCATCGCTTATCAAAAAGCTGACATTCGTTCAAGCTTGGTAGTGCCACTAATTACTCAAAACGAATTAATGGCAGTTTTAGCACTACACCAGTGTGGACAACCACGTAATTGGCAAGATGATGAAATTCAATTAGCGGTAATGGTAGCCGATCAAGCAGTGCTGGCTCTTTCCCAAGTACGAGCTTATGAGCAAGTTCACGCTCTAGCTCAACGAGCTACTTTAGTAAATACAATTACCACTGCTATTCGGTCTAGTTTAGATCCCCAAGATATATTTGCTGCAATTACTCAACAGTTAGGGCAAGCACTTAAAGTTGATGGCTGTGCCTTATCTTTATGGACAGAAGAAGATGAATTTGTTCAGTGTGTAGGATTGTACGACAGCACTCAGGCATCAGCACTAAGCGGAAAGCAATTAGAAGAGGAACTAAAAACTAATAATGGTTCCCTCAAACACGCTTTGCCCCAGTCATTAGTTCCCATTGCTGAAAATCCCGTCTTACAACAGTTACTACAGACTCAAAAACCTGTAGTCAGTAGTGATTTAGTAGGTAATTCTCAACTAGGCGGGGCAGATTTACCTCTGCGAGAACCATCAAAAGCATTATTAGTCGTGCCGTTAATTGTTGATGGCAAGATTATTGGCAGTATTTCACTGCGACAAACCGAAAGGTTACGTCGTTGGCAACAAACAGAAATTGCATTAGCCGAAGCCGTAGCATCTCAAGCTGCGATCGCAGTTCAACAAGCTAAACTCTACCAAAAAACCCAAGAAAATGAGCGACGGGTACAACAGCTTAATACTTACCTAACTGAGTCGGTATTAAAGCGGTTTTTACCCCCAGGAATGGTCAAGCAATGCGCGACTGGCACTATGTCACTGGATCTCCGTCCAGAACCCCGCTTGATTACGATTTTATTTAGTGACATTGTGGGCTTTACCCAACTTTCTAACACCTTGCGATCGCGTAGAGTGGCACAGTTATTAAATGAATACCTGGAAGCAATGACCAAAGCTGTGTTTGATAACGGCGGCGCAGTAGATAAATTTATGGGAGACGCGATTTTAGCGTTGTTCGGTGCGCCAGAAGAATTGACACCAAATGAGCAGGTGCGACGCTCAATAGCTGCTGCACGGCAAATGCACAAGTCTCTAGGGGAACTTAATCAACGCTGGCAAGAACAAGGAATTGTCGGCACAGAAGGTCGCCCTCCGGTACAATTTCGCTGTGGTATCCATCAAGGAACTGCTGTAGTCGGAATGTTTGGCAGTGCTGAACGCTCAGATTACACTGCTATTGGACCAAGTGTGAACATAGCAGCACGCTTACAAGTAGCAGCCGAACCCAATTCAATATTAGTGTCAGCAGTTGTGGCAGATTATTTAGAGGATGAAGAAATTACTAAGGGTAGTTCTCTGAATCTTAAAGGTATTGATGAAACTGTTTTGACGTTCTCGGTTGATGTTAACCCGGTGGTGAAAAAGACTACAAATTCCCCAAGTACAGCATTTGGTTTGAATTTTGGGTTTTAGCGGTTAATTTATTTTTCTAGGATCTCAGAATGTGTTCAGATCGTCGTCATCTTCAGTGACCAGTGACCAGTTTTTTTTGTACAGTTACGCAGGGAGGAACGAGACCCCCACTGACGAGCGTGTCAGGACATGATCTGCGGGTTCAATCCCCCGTCATAGACCTTGCTCACTGGTAACTGATAACTGGTCACTGTGAAAGGTACAACTCACTATGAAGCTGAACCAGAATGTTCCTATGTCTGAGCAAATTAATAATGATCCACCAGCACTTTTGCCTTTAGTAACTTTGGGATCGGTGATCATCCATTGTTTAGCACTATGGATGATTAACTTAATGATTAGCAACAAGCAAGCGGTTGAGATTAGCAATAAACTTATTCCGGTTCAGCTAATTGAGTTACAAGCTACAGATATCCCTGCTAAAGGTGACACAAGTATAGAAAAAACCTTAACTGGGAGATTACCAGAAAAACTTGCCACGCCATCACCATTAACTACAGCAGAAACTCGTCCTATCAGTCCATCTTTGTCTGCTGCTAATAATCAGCTTGATTCAACACCACCACCAGCACCAATTGTCAAGCCAAGATTAATTGCGCCTCCTGTAATTAGTAAGCTGGATTTGAAACCGACTCCCAAGACATTTCCTAGTGTGGAGGGGGAAAAATTGCGTAGGCGCAGCCCGTCGCAGACATCGCCATCACCCTTACCATCGGCATTTAAAACGCCGTCTTCTAATACATCTTCGTTGAGACAAGTTAATCCCAATCAAGATCGCCCGCCATTGGCTAGTGGTGGATCGCAGCCTCCCTTAGCCTTAGCACCCAAAAACTTAGCTCAAACCGCTAATTCTAATCAGAATAGGCGAGAACAAGCGCAAGATTCTTCGGGATCACCTACCCCGACTCAAGGCAATATTTCTCAGGGAAAGGATTTAACGGCGCGATCGCAACCTACTAATAACCAGCAAACATCTCCCTCAGCGTCATCTCAAGAGCAACAAGCATCCTCAGCCGCCGAAAGTTCTCAACCACCGCAAAGTGGTGGGATAGTAGCAACCTTGTCTAATATTCGTGATGCTAATCGTGGCAAGGATATCCCTGAAAAATTGGCAAAGCCTTACCAACAAGAAAAACAACTTGACTATATCCCGTTGCCATCAAGTAAAGACACTACTAAGCAAGCCGTAGTTTTACAGGTTGTAGTGTTAATTGATGACACTGGCAAACCCGAAGTGCAATCTACCGAAGTTTTACAAGGAAGTAACACCATTGACTCTCAACAGTTAGCGCAAGATGTCATTAAGGATTGGAAGTTTGAGCCTGCCTATCAAGGCAACCAACCCGTATCCAGCTTGCTTCAGGTTGTTCTGACCCTTGAACCACAACCAGCTTAAAATTAAGTTAAAAATTTTTGTGCAAATTTAGTGATATTTATGCTATATTAATCTAGGTGTGAATCTAAAAAACATTAGTTAATTAAGATTCCATTCTAAGTTGCGGGTGTAGTTTAGTGGTAAAACTATAGCCTTCCAAGCTATTAATGCGGGTTCGATTCCCGCCACCCGCTTAAGAAAAACACGACACAGCAAGGGTTCTAGAGCTTCCAAGAATGGCTATTTAGGTAATAAATGTATCCGAAATGTATCCGAAAAAAACGGCTAGGAAACGGATACATTTATTTTTTGGATTGTCTCAAAGATTCTTCGGGCATGGCTGATACTAGATTTTCCTACGCCAAGTATTAAGGCTGTTTCCTTGTTTCGCTTCCCCTTTACTAAGGGATGATCTAACGGGTTAGTTAACTGATGAAATACTGTTATCAAGCTGTTGCCTCAAAGCTTCATTCTCTGCATTGAGGCTTTCTACTTTCTCAATTCAAGTATTACTCATCCAAATTAAATTCATCTAAATTAAACTCAGAAGCATTAATCGGAGGCTCAATCTCTAAAAATTCCCTATATATTCTTTCTCTATATTCTTGACCGATCTCATTAACAGCCTTAATAAAGGCTTGATAAGTACCAACTCCTCCTATCTTGTCCCAAAATTCATTACCAATAAGAACCACTTCATCTTCTTGCATATTAAACCAACGAGAAGGAAAAGACCAGTTATAATCTTCTTTTTTACCATACGGATTGTATGGTAAAGCAAAGTAAGAACCATTAATTTTTTGAGGTTCCATACTGTGTAATTTAAGTATCTTTTCTTTACTTACCTTTGTTTGATCGCTATTGGGAAGAGGCGCTTTTAACTCAAAAGCATACTTTTCTCCAGTAGTTTTATCTACAGCATAAATGTCACAAACAACTTGAACAGGAATATCTTCACCATCGCCTTCTAAAATATAGGATAATTCCCTATCCCAGTCAGGCTTAGTTCTGGACTGCCGTGATGGTGGATGCTCTAACTTATTAAGTGTCTCGCTAATTCGTCTGAGCCTTTCACTTTTAACTGTCCCACAAATAGTATGAGCCATTTGACAATGACCTAAACCTTCCCTACCAGCCACAACTGCTAGTTTTTCCCATACTTTACCAAAAGGCGTAACAAATCTTCTTTCAAAGTGTGAACCTTTAAATATTTCATCAGGAACTAAAGCAGCATAAAGAGGTTTAGAACTTCGATGTTTTTCAGAAATAAAAGGATCTGTTATGAGAACTTTCTCCATAACTTGATCCATCATCTCTTTAATAACAGATTGAATTGCTATTTTAATTTTTTCGGATTCACTCATAATAGATGGGATTCTGTTATAAAATAATTTTCAACAAAGCTTTGGCAAGATAGCGAACAATAGGCACTGGAACAGCATTACCAAATTGTTTTTTTGCTATATTTTCATTGTTGGCAATAACAAACCACTCAGGAAAGCCTTGTAATCTTGCATAGTCTTGTGCTGATATAGGTTTAAATTTTCTTTTTTTATAAATTTCTCTAATAAACATTTTTTTATATTCATTTGGTTCCTGACATTCCAAAGAAACTCGTGCAACAAAGTCTCTAGTTCCAGTTGCTGTTAACGTTGAAATTACATTTGAATGAGGTAGAAAAATCTTAGATACTCCATTAATTCCAGAAGAAATTTTGGAATTAACAAATTCATATCCTTGAGCTTGCACGTATCTAAGAATATTTTTATTTATTAACATTTCCACTTCTTGTTCATTTAGATTGGGGATTAGCTTTTCCAGTATTTCAAACTTTAAAGGATTACCATCTTTTTGTCCGTATATTTTTTTTCTCCTATTTTTTAAAATGGTTTGACAAATCAACTTTTCTCTTTGAGTTGTTCTAATTAAGTCCCACGAATGAATAGTAGTATGACCATCTCTGATATCTGCGAAAGTAAAAAAATCGTTTAACTCATCATCTTGTTGAAATCTACCTCTAGAAGCAGGTATTTTTCCATCAAATAGAATTTCTGAAGGAAATTTTTTCTTGGTCAAATTTCGGCATTCAATTCCCTGAATAAAATCATAAAGCTTTGGTTCCTTAGATGCAGGTTTAGAAAAAGCGAAGTTTGAGCTATCCTGTAAATCATGTCTAATACCAACTATAAATACTCTATCTCTATCTTGGGGCAGCCCAAAATCATAAGAATTAAGGACATCGTGTTTAACCTGATATCCTAATTTTTTTAATTGCTCGATTATGTATATAAAACTTTCTCTATGCCTGGGTTCAGTTAAACCTTTAACATTTTCAAAAATAAAGCTTTTTGGATGATTTTTTTCTACCAGTCTAATTACATCGAACCAAAGTTTTCCTCTTGGATCATTAAAACCTAAAGATTTTCCAGCAATAGACCACGGCTGGCAAGGTACTCCGCCTACCATTACATCAATTTCATCAAAAGGAAGTTCATTAAGACTTCTTATATCTCCTAAATCAATTTCATCTGAATTAATAAAACTAATAAAATTTTTTTTATAAACTTCAATAGATTCTCGATCAATTTCAGAGTAGCCCAAACATTTGCCACCTAGCTCTTCTAGTGGAATTCTAAAACCACCGATTCCAGAAAATAAATCAACAAAAGTAAAATTATGATTTATCAATCCAAAGTTAAGGAGTTTAAAGGGCTTAAATAATTCAAGTTGATTAGTAATAGAAGCAGTCATCATCTTATTAAGGATTTACTAGAAGCAGTAATAGGACAACCGGATTCAGAGGATATTTATTTTACCTTAGCTTAAATCCAGCTTTCTCTAAAGCGCGATCAAGGAAATCCTTTTTGGTAGCTGCTTTGTTGGGAGGCATCAGAGTATCCTAGGAACTTATTCAATAATTAGGGCTATGTAGGATGCGATCAAAACTTGCCTTTATCGGATTAGGTGTCATGGGTAGCCCAATGGCAATTAACCTATTACAAAGTAATTATACCGTCGTTGGATGGAATCGTACCCCAAACCGCCCCCTAGTCCAAAAAGCTGCCCAAGCAGGAGTACAAGTTCTTTCTACCATTGCTGAAGCAGTAAAGGATGCAGACTTTATCTTCATTTGTGTTAGTGATGTTGAGGATGTGAAGGCTGTTATCTTTGGTGAAGGCGGTATTGCGGAAAATGCCAAACCTAACGCTTTAATTGTCGATTTCAGTACTATTGGTACAACTGCTGCCCGTGATATTTCTGCCCAACTCGTACCCCGTAATTTGCGGTTTATGGATGCCCCTGTTTCCGGTGGGGATATTGGCGCACAAAAAGGCACTCTTACTATTATGGTTGGGGGTGACAAAGCTGATTTTGATCAATGCTTACCCTTACTACAAACAATGGGTAAAAATATTATTCATTGTGGGGCAGTAGGTAATGGTCAAGCAGTAAAATTGTGCAATCAAGTTTTATGTGCAGTTCACATGGTGGCATTATGTGAAGCTATGCAACTTGCCCAACAGTTAGACATAGACCCCAATTTGATGATCGAAGTTTGTAGTAGTGGGGCTGCGGGTTCCTGGGCATTAAGCAATTTAGGCGGAAAAATAGCTGAGTCTGATTTTGCCCCTGGTTTTATGATCAAGCACATCTTAAAGGATTTGCGTTTAGTCCAAGAAAGCCTTGCCGATACCGATATTAACTTACCAGGAGTTAAATTAAGCGATCGCCTATTCAAAATAGTGCAAGATATGGGCGGTTCTGAGCAAGGTACACAAGCAATGATTCGCGCCTATACAGAAAGCAATAATATTTAGAGACGTACCTTGCTATCGCAGTCAGCGTTCAGCTATTTGTCGCTTGATAAAATTCCAAATCTCCCCCTCCCCTTATCAAGGGGAGGGGGTTGGGGGGTGGGGTAATGCGTTTAACTCGCATTGACCTACTTATAAAAAACCCCTTACCAAGCATTGAAAACTCGGTTAGGGGCTTTTTATATAAATAAAGTTAGGCTTTTGCTGTTTTAGCAGCGCGGCGCTGAACAATCATCCTTTCAAAACTCAGGGCAAATACCCCCAATGTCACCAGTAAAATTCCCACAATTTGTATAGTTTGCAAAGCGGTTTTTGGTCCTGGAATCAGCACGTAAGCTAAAATTGCCGTTAAAACTGGACCAGTAGAGGCGATAATAGATGCTCGCGCTGCACCCAAAAACCGAACGCCAAAGTTGTTTAATAAATAACCTAATAGCGTTAAGACACCTAAGATAATGCCGCCAATAATTAAACCCTGCTGATTCTCAGGCAGAACTTTAACACTAAATGGTAACGGCAGAATTAAGCTAACGCTAGACAATACAAAAATGGTGGAAAATTGTACCAAGCTAACAGGCACAGGATGCAGTTTTTGAAACCCAAGTTGCATCAAAATTAGGTAGAAAGCAAAGGCAACACCTGAACCTACTGCCGTGCCAACGCCAAAACCAGACATACTACTGGTTGAGGAAATGCTGGGATAGGCTGCTAAGACAACGCCCAAGGAAATTGTCAACATTACCCCGAATCTTAACAGAGTGGGGCGATCGCCAAATAGTAGCCATGCCAAAGGAACTGTAATAATCGGATACATAAACAAAATCGTTACAGCTACCCCAGGACCAATATCACCAATGGCAATATAAATTAGCACCTGCGATAAAAACAAAAAGCAGCCACTACCAATTACATTCAAAATTGAGCGAGTATCCTTTGCAGTAAAGAAAGTTTTCAAGTCTCTCCACACAGCCGGATACAGAAACTTAGTAATTAACACCATTAGCGGTAAAACTACCAGCATCCGCATCCATAAAATTAACAGCGAGTTGCCCAAATCGAGTTTGAGAACTCCACCGATGGGAAATAAGCCTAACAGTTGGCTGGGATTACCTACAATCCTGACAACCACATTATGAATCGACAGCGCAACTGTGGACAGTAAGACTAGGAAGAAACCTAACTGTAATTCTGAAAACTTCTTTTTAGAAGACGGTGGTAGTGGTAACGGCGCACCTGGAAACTCTAGCGGAATTGGTTTAGCTGTGGGTAGCTGTCTAGATGTAACATTTGTATCTGCTGGTGGCAGTTGAGGTTGACTAACTGCTGTTTGTAGTTGTTGGTTAAGACGATTAACTAAAGTTTCTAGAATTACCTGCCCTTGCTGCTCTAAGCTGTGCATTTGACTAAGCTGTTGAGAAAGGGCGCTTTGATAGCTATTAATGTCTTGTTGTAGTGTCTTAAAAGTGGTGCTGAGAGTGGAATCTAAAGAAGCCAATAAGCGGTAGGCATGATCGTTGTATTCACCTGGAAGCAGATTAGCACCTACAGGGCTAGTCATAGCCGATGAGGAGGTGTCTGCCATGTGCTGGAGTTGCTGCTTTAGCTGCTCTTGCAGTTGACTGGCTAAGTTTTGTGATAACTGCTGAAGTTGCTGCTGTTGTTGCTCAACTTGTTGCTGACGCTGGGATTGCAGCCCGTCAATTTCTTGAATCAAGCGGTTTTTTTCTGCCTGAAGCCGCTCAACGTCTTGATTCAACTGGACGATGAGATTTTGCTTCAGGTTTTCAAGCTCCTGAGTCATTGTCCTGAGTAGAGCTTCTGTTGCTTGAGAATCCACAGCATCAGAATTTTCTGGTAGATTGTCCAGTTGCCCCATTTGCGTTTTACCTTATATCCGATGAATGACCGAGAACCATCAGAGGAACTTAATCAATTGTTTTGGTAGTATTATTCAGTATTTGTGAAATATAATTCCAGATTTGCAGGAATTATTGTTAAATAAATGTGCTTTTTGTTGGCAACGATGTTATCTAACTGCGATGCGCGAATAAGTTTTGTAGCACCTGTAACCTCTTTACTTTACTAAGTAATAGTAAGAGATGAGGATATTGCTATCAACTATCTTTATATTCTATAAAATCCCCAAAAATTTATCTGCTACTTTAAATTACCCCGATCTAAAACAGAACGAGCAGATGGAATCGCAAATCTTTACATCTGTTTTTTTAGATAAACAAAGCTTATATAGCAGTCAGCTAAGTAGCTCTACCTAATTAAACGTATTACCCCACCCCTGCCCCCTCCCCGTCCACAGGGAGGGGGAGAGTTTGGATTTTATGGTTTTTTGAGGTGGAGCTAATTATCAGCCGTCAGCCTTTCTAGAGGCGGTCTGTCATCGCCTTGTACCTGTAGCTAGATCTGAATGTTTTCCATCAGTATACGGAGTAATATAAAGATAATTGCTCCGAGAGTGGCAGTAATGGGAATAGTAATTATCCAAGCCAACCCAATTGAGCGCACGGTTTGAAAGCTAACAGATTTCCAGTCTTTTAACAGTCCAATGCCAACAACCGCACCCACTAAGGCGTGAGATGTGGAGGTAGGTAAGCCTAAGCGGGAGGCGACTAAGATGGTGGTGGCGGTGGCGAGTTCGGCACAAAAGCCACTACTAGGCTGTAGAGAAATTATGCTTTCGCCAATGGTGGCAATCACTTTTTTACCCATAACTGCAAGACCCGCAACTATTCCCGCACCACCTATAATTAATATCCAGATGGGGATACTGAAGTCATTGAGGGGAACGGAACCTGTACGATTAATATAAACGATCGCAGCTAATGGTGCGATCGCATTTCCTACATCATTAGATCCATGTGCAAACGCCACAAAGCAAGCACTTACTACTTGAAATCTGCCTAACTGTTGCTCAATAGGGTTAGATAACCCCTCCCCCAACCCCTCCCTGTTAACAGGGAGGGGAGAAGAGTTAGTAAGTGATAATTGTCGCCAGCTATATATAGTTAGTGCAGAAATAGCGATCGCACCCACTACTAATGAGATATCGTGGTTGGGAATATTAATACCCAGTTGATTTGTCACAAAAACTTGTACTGGTTGAGTTACTGTTGGCAATACGATCACACCAAACACAGTCAATAAAATGGTACTTAGCCAAGGTATCCACTCGCGTAGTTGAAAAAGTGGATTTGGTTGATCTAATATCCAACGCTTAACAACACTATAAAATAACGCCGCAATTAAACCACTAATTAAAGGTGTGAGAACCCAACCTATAGTAATTCTGCCAATAGTTGACCACTCAACCGCATTAATTCCAGCATATACTGCACTGAAACCTGCGATCGCACCCACAACCCCATGGGAAGATGAAACAGGTAAACCGAAACTTGTGGCAATTTGTAACCACAAACCACAAGCAAGCAAAACTGAAACCATCCCCAAAAGTAATATTTTCGGTTCTGATGCAAATAAACTTGGGTTAGTTACTCCAGTTGCTAAAGTTTCCGATACCGCACGACCGAATAAAACTGCACCTGTAAATTCTAAAATTCCAGCAATTATGATTGCTTGTTTTAGAGTAACAGCTTTTGACCCAACGGAAGTACCCATTGAGTTAGCAACATCATTTGCGCCTAAATTCCAAGCAAGGTAGAAAGCTAAAAAGACTACTAAAAATATCATTATTTTAATAGAGAGGGGAGAGGAGGGAGGAGGGAGGAGTAAGAAAATATCATCTTTTTTTTGTGTACGTTAATCCATAACAGTCTCTTGCATTAGTCAAATTTTAGATAATTAACCACAGATATCCACAGATGCACACAGATAAACACAGATGGAATAACTGAATTTTTCCCAGAGACAACCATGAGTTTTATCCACAACAAAAAAATTCTCCTTTCCCCTGTATCCTCTTTTTTGATATTAATTAAAAAAGCCTGGAACGGCGGTTTTATTCTGTAAAGAATCGAGCCTTCAGACTGAGAAAATTTGAAATCTATTATTCCATCATTTTATCTGGTATCGGTTCGCCTGGATAGAAGCGATCGCTAAAAATTTCCTCTAATTTATAAGGGCAATTCTCTGGAAAAGTTTTGATCGGCAAATTGGTTTCTCCTACAGCCAAATCTCTACCATTGTCATATATTTTTTGCAGTGCTTCCTCAAGATAGGGTTTAAGACTGGGATTTTCTGACAGCAATTGTTGAGTATCACGACGCTGAATCCGAATTGTCATCAACCAGCTACGGCTGCGTCGTTCTGCTTGATATTCCCATTTTAAAAGATGTCCAATTAAAACTTTTAAGCGATTTCTTAATTCAGCACGTTGTTGTTTCCCCAATGATTCAATCTCCTCGATTAAATTTGGTACGTCAAGCTGACTCCATTGGCGATGACGAAGTAAGTCAGCCTGTTCCTGAGTCCAAGCATTAAAGTCAGTTTCATAGAGGTTTGAGATTGAGCTTTCCGTTGTTTCTTCGGTTTGGGGTATCTGCATTTTAGTAACAGCGTTCATTTAAGAGTTTCTCAAGTTGCTAAATCAGTTTCCAATTCCTCTAAATCATAGTGACGCTATGGTAACATCAAATTAGTTTTCCAGGAGACTAATACTCAATTATAAAGGACTCCAGTGATGCACTACAAAGTGAGTATTATTATCGAAAAAGATGAAGATGGATATTATGCTTATTGTCCCGATCTTCCAGGCTGTCAATCACAAGGAGATTCATTAGAAGAAATCACAGAGAATATTCAAGAAGCTGTGGAACTTTATGTAGAAACTCTATCACCTGAAGAAAAACATAAGCTTTTAAGCAAAGAAATTTTAACAATGACATTAGAGGTGCAAGTTGCCTAAGCTACCGCGTCTTAATGCCCAAGAAGCAGAAAAACTGTTGCTTTCTGCTGGCTTTACCATGAGTAGAAGTAAAGGTAGCCATAGAATATATATAAAAGAAGACATCAGAGTAGTAATTCCTTTCCATGCAGGAAAAATATTACATCCAAAGATAGTTAAACAAGTGATCGAAGCGATTGAGATGCCAGAAGAAAATGATTCCTGAGAATAATAATTATAAGAGGCGAACGCCTTCTTCAATTAGTGCGATCGCAGCTACCCTAACTCAACTGATTTGGATCGATCCCCAATTCTCTCAATTTTGCAGCTAATTTTTCCGCTTGTTGTTCAGCTAATATCGCTCTTTCTTGTGCAACAGCAGATTCTTCAGTAGGAGTTAAAATCATCTCTCCTTCCAAAGTAAAGCACCGCAACCACAACCGCTCAATATTTTCAAAACTACCTTCCCACAAACCCAAACTTAACTTTAATTGCGGAATCAATAAACGCCCATTAGTTAATTCTGCCGCTTCATATTCTCCAGCTACTAAACGAAAAGCTTGCAATTCACTTGTATAACGGCTAAAAACAATATAATAAGGAACTCGCAAAACTTGTTCGTAAACTTGCCACTTAGTCGGCGGGTTTCCTCTTTGACGAACAGTCCGCCCTAAATCTTCATTTTCAGTCCCAGGCGATAATAACTCTACTACTACAAACGGACTAACACTTTCTTGCCAAATTACATAACTATTACGCAAATCTTGACATTCATACAGTCGAGAAACACCGACAACAGCAAACCAATCTGGGCGTTTATACCAATTTAGATGGTTTGTATCATAGTAAAGGTTGATATCAGAACCAATGAATATTTCATCAGAATCAACATCAGTAGGCTTAAATGTATAGCGTAATAGCAAAGGTTGGTAACTATGAAATTCGTCAGGCAATCCTGGTTCCTCTGGATTTTCGCTAGGTAAATCATACATTGTTGGCAACGTCTGCCGAGGCGACAGCGGATCAGATTGAGGCGGTAAATAAGTTTTCATATTATCTAATATTTAATCTATCTCTAAACTAGATCAACACTCCTTTAGATCCCCCTAAATCCCCCTTAAAAAGGGGGACTTTGATTTAATTCTCCCCCCTTTTTAAGGGGGGCAGGGGGGGATCGAAGGGTTTGAAAACATACCCTACTCCCTCCCCTTATTAAGGGGAGGGTTGGGGTGGGGTTCTACTGCGGAATTACTCTCCCACAAGGATAAGTAGCTACAGAAGGTTCCGCCGCACTTTCCACCATCGCTGCGGGAATTTCCTGTGTTGGACGACTTTTAGCTGCTAAATAATCGCTGCGTAATTTCTCTGTAATTTCATCACGGCGATCGTACAATCTTTTTAACTCACGCGGTTGACACTTATTCATTACATAAGCCGTAATTACAGGTAAAGCAATTGTGCTATCTGTATAACAAACAATCGTATTTGGTAATTCTTCTGGGTCAACTTTACCCCAACTTACAGCTTCAGAAGGCGTTGCACCAGATAAACCACCTGTATCGGGACGCGCATCGGTAATTTGTACAAAATAATCGTGTCCTCTTTCTTCTAATCCCAATACTTCATGTAGTTGTGGTTGGGTTTGCAATAAGAAGTTTTTCGGACTACCACCGCCAATCATAATAGCAGCACTTTCCCCTTCTACTCCTGGTATACCAGATTCACGAGCAGTATATGCGATCGCAGCCGTTTCATTCACATCAATAGATGGATCAATAACTAACTGCGAACCTTCCAACGCCAACGCCGCCACATTCATCCCAATCGAACTATCCCCAGGGGAAGATGTATAAATCGGTACTCCACACTCATACGCCGTTGCTAACAAACAAGAATGCTTCACCCCCACCTGCTTTTCAACTTCCCGTACATACTTACCTAACAGGTAGTGAAATTCAGCAGTCCCCATCCGCTTCTGAAAAGGTTCCGCCTGTAAAACCTTACGAATAAAAGCATCAGTTTCCAGCAACACATCATAACCAAAGACAATATCATAAATCCGAATTGTCCCTTCTTCCCGCAACTGCACATCATCGACAAACGGTGTGCTAGAAAACAGTTCAAAACCTAACCCGTAATGGATATCGTGATACAGATTTGCACCTGTACTAATCATAAAATCAATAAAACCATTCCGAATTAGCGGTGCTAAAATACTCACCCCAAAACCAGCAGGTGTCATCGCACCTGAAAGGCTGACTCCCACAGTCACGCCTTCTTTCAGCACATCTTGACTAAGTAACTGGCAAATTTCCCGCAAACGCGCCGAGTTATAAGCACTAAAATAGTTATCAACTAAATCTACAACATTAATTTCCCCAGGCATGGGAGCAGGTGCGATTTTTTTGCCCAGCTTTTTCGACATTTCTCTACTCACAAACTAATTCTTTGATAGCAGCCACATAAGCATTGTATGTAATAGGATGATGTACCTCTGCGATCGCCAAAATAAAAAATCAGCTTTTTTCAGCTAATATGTGGCAATTCCCGATCAATATTTAGTAAAATTAAGTTACATCACAAAAAGTCCATACATTAAATCAACTTTAACTTTTCTTTAATAAAGGATTAAACGTCCGCTACCAGTTTTACTCCTTAAGGGGATTTTTTCTGATGCCAGCCAGTATGTACGGTGTTTCCTTTACTGATCCCAATTGCTTTGGGACATCAATTCAGCAGCAACCTCAAGAACATTGGCAAACTTTTGAAGAAATGTTGCAAGGGCTGCATAAGTCTGGGATCTATATTCATCCTGAGCAACTTGCCGAGTTTTTACTGTCTCACGGACTGCCAGTAAGCTTGTGCTATGTACCTAAACATTTGCAACAAAAAGCCAAGTTAATTAACGAGAAATATCAAGGTGATCTGGCTCGTTTAGAAGAAACAACAGATGAGCCTTACTGGGATTTCTCATGGTATTTATAAAAGTTGTGTCATTGCAAATTTAATGCCCACAGATAAGGATTCCGATCCCAATCAAATGCAATCAACCCAAGGTGCTACCTCAGAGGTATCCCTAACGACCGAACAGTACCAGAAGAAGATGCAGCGACGCAAGGAAGTGCAAGAGCAGCGCGTCGCGCAAGCTTCCCAAGAAAAAGGCTTAATTATTGTTAATACAGGTAACGGTAAGGGGAAAACTACTGCTGCTTTAGGTATGGTAATGCGATCGCTTGGTCATGGCTACAAAGTCGCGATCGTGCAATTCATTAAAGGTGCATGGGAACCCGCAGAAAAAGCCGTCCTTAGCCAGTGGTCTGATCAGCTAGAATTTCACGCAATGGGAGAAGGCTTTAGCTGGGAAACTCAAGATCGCGATCGCGATATCCAAACCGCGCAAGCTGCTTGGGATAAAGCTTTAACCTTTATTACCAACCCAGATTTTAAGCTGGTGCTATTGGATGAAGTTAACGTTGCTTTAAAGTTAGGTTACTTAAGCGTTGAACAGGTATTAGCTGGACTAGAGCAAAAGCCAGTTGATACTCACCTGATCCTTACAGGTAGAGGCGCACCACCACAACTAATTGAAAAAGCCGACTTAGTAACTGAAATGACTTTAATTAAGCATCCATTTAAAGAACAAGGTGTCAAGGCTCAACCTGGAATTGAGTATTAATACAAAACCCCTCCCATTTACAGGGAGGGGTTTTTAAATAATTGTTAATTCAACACTCAACAGTTTTAACTAATTTATAGTCAACCTATTGAGGATTACTTATTGCCACAAGCATTTAAAATCCGCTTGTCGTTAGCAGTGATTTTGCTAATTGGTTGATAACCTTCAAGTGCTACTGCATTGTTGCCAGCTACTAAGGAATTTCTTTCCAGTCCAATTGCATAAGAAGATGTTGATTGGTCGTAAGGGTCAACTACCATTAGATCCATCTGGTTATTCTTAGCAGTACCGTAAAAGCAGCTAAACTCCGATGAGGGCATATAAACAGCGCCTCGAACCTTACCCCCACGAGCTTCAAATACTACATACTCTTGACCTACTTGGTTGGGTTTAGAGGTTTGCCCAAAAAGGTAAATACCGTCACGCAACTGCTTTTGAGTAGCTGCTATTGAACGCTCTGTACCTGGAATTGTTGCTGCCGCAACTGTCGGCGAGGAAGAAACTGGTTTGACACTAGAAGCCAAAATAGGGCTGGCACTGATAGTGGTAAATCCTACGCTCAGGAGCAAGCCAGCTAGTGGAAGTTGACTTTGTAAAGAAGAATTAAATAAATTTTTAATTAACATTATTTTGCCCCTGAGCTTTAATTTGAAAAAAGTATTTAAGAATGTATTCTCAAAATACCTGGTAAATGAGATCCAGCGATTCAGCCAAATGGCAGAAATCTTTCTCATACTTGAGGTATTCTTAATGAATACTAAGCTGGGATTGGATAGCTGCTGTCTGGCTAGTTAATGGCTACAAGAGCAGGGCGGGTTATTCCTGAAAGTTACAAATATTTACAAGTTATTGCTGATTTTCTACCTAAAAAAATTACTTTTTAACTTTTTGCAAAAGAAAAAATCTTTATAAAATTACTTTTTTATTAAGTATATTTACTGGGTAGATTAGACTAATGAGCAAAAATCACAAATTTGGTTTTTTAATCGCAAATGTGAGTTTTATGTCCGGCGAATTATTTAATTAGGTTGATCTAATTAACAGTAATTATTTTTCTGATTTGGATTTAAGCACTCACCTGTCCACTAAAAAGAGATTAGGCGTATAGTTGGGGATCGCAAGCCCCTACCATACGCCTGATAACTATTTATTGTGTACTGGTTTAACTAGCTACATACTCGCGCACACTGGCATGACGACGACGTAAGTGAGCAAGAGCTTGGTGTTCTAGTTGTCGTACTCGTTCGCGACTGAGGTTTAAACGCTGCCCTACTTTAGCTAGGGACAGTTCATTACCATCCAGTAAACCGAAGCGTAGGGTAATTACTTCACGTTGTTGGGGAGTTAGTTCTGCAAGCAAATCATCTAAGTCTTGGCGCAGAGACTCTTGTGTCGTAAAATGCTCTGGAGAAGGTCCTTCATCCTCTAGCAGTTCAGACAGTTCAGTATCTTGGTTATCCCCAACTCGCACATCGAGAGAAACTGGTTGACGGGCAATGTTTAAGTATTCCCGAATTTGCGCTGGTTCTAGTTCCAGGGCTACAGCAATCTCTGTTGGTGTAGCGTGACGACCGAGTTTTTGAGCTAGTTCTCGCTGAGTTTTCTTAATTTTGTTGAGCTTTTCGGTAATATGGATGGGCAAACGAATAGCGCGGGCTTGTTGTGCGATCGCTCTGGTAATTGCTTGACGAATCCACCAATATGCGTATGTGGAAAATTTGTAACCGCGCATGGGATCAAATTTTTCCACACCCCGCTCTAAGCCTAAAGTACCTTCTTGAATTAAATCCAAGAATTCCATATTGCGCTTTTGGTACTTTTTGGCGATCGCTACTACCAAACGCAAGTTGGCTTCGATCATTTTGCGCTTTGCTCGTTGCCCTAGAGCTATAATGCGGTTAAGTTCGTTTTCACTGAGATGAACTTGCGCCGCCCACTGAGATGAAGTTGGTTCACGATGTAGCTGTTCTGCCAAAGCTTCTTTGGCATCTACCAGCGCCATCATTTGCTGAACCTGCTTACCGTAGACAATCTCTTGTTCGTGGGTCAGCAGTGGCACGCGCCCAATTTCATGCAGATAGGTGCGAACCATGTCAGCCGTGAACAGCGGCTTAGTTGTCTTCTTGGCGGTGTTAGAAGTGGGCATGACTGAGTGTTTACTCCGTAAACAAGCAACAATTCTGTCGCGGGGGCTGACCTCAAAAGAGATTGCTAACTCCTATAATTGAGAATAGCTATCCTAGTGGTGACGGTACATCCTGCGTAAGATGTATAGGTCAACTACCTGACTATGTAATGAAATTTTTTAGGAATACTCCTTTGGGCAATTATTTAGAATTTGCCAGTTGGGTATGGCTTTCTAGGTTGTTGCGGGACTGACACTTTAGCTGTAGATTCTCTTTACTGGGAAAAGCAGCTTTAAGTTGAAGTCATTATGAGTTTGTTATATTTATAGCTTATTACAAATTTAGACGTAAGTAAAGGGTAAAAAGTTCATTTGCTGTTTGCCTAAAAATAACAGTTTTAATAGGTTTGAATACTTAAGTGATCCTTAAGATAAGTTGAAGCTTTCCACAGTAAACCTTGCTCACAACAAGCTGAGTATCTACTGCTTGCTCAACACTTTGATTAAACCCTATATATATATGATGAACGATGAACTTATAAAGTGCTATGTTAATCCGAGTAGGAGAACCGAACGGATTTAGGGATGATCTCCGCTCTGTGCAAGGGAGGGGGGAGGAGAGAGGAGAGAGGGGGGGAGCAGAGGAAGCAGAGGGGCAGAGGAAGCAGAGGAAGCAGAATAGTAATTGTTAATTGTTAATTGTTAATTGTTAATTGTTAATTGTTAATTGTTAAAATCCTAAGTCTGCTATAGCTGCTTCTGCTGCGGTGAATACGTCTTCATCAGACTTTTCTGCCCAAGCGGTATCGCCAATTTCTCTATAGAATTGCTCATCGTAGGGACGGGTACGCACTACTACTGGCATCGGGACAGCATGACCTAGAATTAAAGCTTGTTGCTTAGAATCGAGCTTAGACAGCACTGAGCGTAAACTTTGTCCGCCAGAAACGCCTGTAAATATAGCTTCAATGTCTTTGTCATCGTTGAGTAAGGCGGTGATGCGTGTGCCTATTTGGGACATGACTTCGTTATCAATTCCAGAGGGGCGCTGATCTACTACCAACAGGGTAACGAAGAATTTACGCATTTCGCGGGCGATTGTGCCAAAAATAGTTTGGCGAACGATCGCAGAATCAAGGAAACGATGAGCTTCTTCTATTGTAATCACTAATGGATGGGGGCGATCACTCGGATTTTTAGTTTGTAAAAACTTGTCCGCTTTCCGCACATAAGCGTGGTGAATCCGCCTAGTAATCATATTAGTTGCCAGCATATAAGACAGCATATCCGACTGGGAACCAAACTCAATTACTACGTGCTTACCAGCACTTAAAGATTGCAATATTTGATCGATATAATTGTGAGGGCAAGTACTACGCATATATTTAAGGTTATCTAGGCGTAGAAGTTTGCGTTGCAGCGCCATCACAGAAGACTTATTCCCCCGCTTTTCCTCGCAGAAAATCTGGATTTCCTCGTTAGTCATATTTAACAACTGGATAATCCAAGACTTACCAAACTCGCTGCGTAAAATATTAGCGTTTTCTAAACTAGCTTCAGAAAGGTTTAACTCTCCCTGCACCAGCATAATATCTTCTACTTCTAGTTGGTCATAACTGAGATAAAGTTCTTGAGCATTAGATACACCCCGACGTTTTGTAGATTCAGGATCGAGGGTATATACTTCGACATCATGGGGAAAAAGTTGCCGCAACCCTTTAACAGTACTAAATTGCTTACCTTCAGATACAGCTTCCCAGCCATATTCTGAGTGCATATCAAAGATTAAGTTAACGGCAGCTTGCTTGCGGATAATTCCAGATAATAGTAGTCGCGTAAGAAAAGATTTACCTGTACCTGATTTCCCAAAAACACCGTTGCTGCGTTCTACAAATCGATCTAAATCTATACATATTGGCACATCCATATCTAGAGGTTCACCAATAGCAAAGTTGCGCCGATGAGGGTCGTCTTCCCAACCAAATACGGAACGGAAATCACGTTCAGTAGCATCATAAACTTGGCTGAAGTGGCTAGGAATTGTTTTCACTGGTAACAATTCTATGTCTTCACTACTTTGTGCTTTAAATGATGCTAAGGATGTACCAGTAGTTTTGCCATTATCAGACTTACCATTTAACGCCTTAGACTTAGGTTCACGGTTCAGCATCAACATCGGCGTTAAATTGATTGTGCCATAAGTGCTACTGCCAGCCAGCACTGCTTGTAAAAAATCGTCTTCTGGGTGAGGAGGGTTCGCAGTTATCCGCGCACTTGATGTCCCCAATGTTACATCGGTGAGGAGACAGAAGAAATCTGAGCGAAAACCCCTTACTACCAAAAATTTACCAACCCGCATATCTTCTACTGAGACATCGGGGTTTAATCTCACTTCTAGCCCTTGACTTAAGGCTCCTTGTATGACTGTGCCTAAAGGCTTGTCCATGATGGCTGCTAGCTGGGGTAAAACATTGGCATCAAAAGTCTAGCGCAATTCTGGCACATCTTTGATTTTACCGACAGAGAAGCAGAGAGGAAATAATGTTTTCCCCCTCCCCGTCAACAGGGAGGGGGAAATAATGAAAACCCCACCCCCTGCCCCCTCCCCGTCAACAGGGAGGGGGAAATAATGGTTTTATATTTTTTCAGGTCAAGATGTTCATCTGTGTTTATCTGTGGTTAAAAAACAATTTTTATATCCCCAGCGTTTAATCAATGTTAATTGATGTGGGAGTGTTGCTGGTGCTAGTGTTAGTAGTGGTAGTTGCAGTTAAGGGTTTACGATATTCTGCATATAAGCGATCGCGCCAGTTAAAAAATGGCTGATAAGCTGCATTGTCAGTAAACTCTGGAACTCCCTTACCCTTGAGTGTTTCTGGAATGTTGAGATAATTTCCTGATGGAAACTTCAGCAACATACTTAAACCCGCGACAGTAAAATCTGCCAGGGTTGGGTAGTCTGCAACTAAGTAAGGACTATCTACCAATATCAAACTTAAGGCTTCTAAGTCTTGATGGATGGCTGTTTTAGCTTCTTTAATTGCATCTGGACTTGCGCCAACACCCACACCGAGAAGGTTGAGTAGTTCACCTGGTACAGAACCAACTAAATTTTTTAATATATCTGGTGTTGCACTGGGCAAAATGGCACTACGCAAACTCAAATTTTTGCTTAAAGCATCAAATAGCACTGGACGACTTTTGATCCCAATAGATTCATCTGCCCATGCTTCGATTAGTAAGCAAAGTCCACGTTGCTTGGGGTCAACTGGGATTAATGGTTTTTCTGGATATTGCTTGTCTAGATAGAGTGCGATCGCAGTAGAATCAGCAATAATTGTATTGCCATCCTTCAACACTGGTACTTTTCTTTGACCAGACAGCCGGAATAGTTCTAGTTGTCCGACTCCTGGTGTCACTTCTATTTTACGGTAAGGCAATCCTTTATAATCTAGGATTAGTCTGACTTTTTCGGCGTATTGTGATACTTCAAATTGATATAATTCCAGCATTTCGTTTCTAAGATGTATTTGATTTGAGAGTGCGATCGTCTTTAAAGTAAGTTTAACCTTTTTACTCTGATTAAATTTATTACCAATAACAAAAGCTGACGGTGCAGATAGCAGGTAGCTGACTGCTATATTATTAGCTTGCTATCCCATAAAAAATTAATCTCCCATATTTTTAATTATGGGAGATTTAATTTTATTTTCAACAGACAATATTTAAATCTTGTTTATCTTATGCGCTTTGGCGAGTTAACAAACCCCACAGGAAAATCACAACCATAGCACCAAGGATAGCAAAAGCTATACTAGGTAGCGTCAATGCTCCGAAGGATGCCCCCCCACTTGTCCCAAGTAAGAGTTGACCTAGCCAACCTCCTACTAATGCGCCAACAATTCCTAGAGCCATTGTAGCTAGAATACCGCCACCTTGATGACCTGGATAAATAGCTTTAGCGATCGCGCCAGCAATTAAGCCTAAAACAATCCATGCAATAATACCCATTTCCTTTCTCCTATGTAAAATTTATTTTTTTCTTAATCTTGCTTTCTTATCTCTAAGATTATCAATTAAACTCAAAGCCCTACCTCTATCACAGGGATGAACCACTGGGAATAAAAAGATTAACTTTTTCAGGAAACGTTTATAACTTTAGGCATAATCATTAGTAAAAATGCCTTTATTTTCTAAGGATAAAAAGATTAACTTTTTCAGGAAACGTTTATAACTTTAGGTATAATCATTAGTAAAAATGCCTCTGCTTTCGTGGCATTTTTTTGCTAATCAAACCGACGTGAAAACCCTCACCTATATATAAGCCTTAACCGTAGTCTTGGTATCGGGCAATTCTTGCTTGAGAATTGAATAGATTTTCAGGTCGTGGTAAGTACCTTTACTATAGATATGTTGTCGTAACAAACCTTCATACTTCATCCCGACTTTTTCTAGTACCCTTAGTGAAGCTATATTTTCCGGTTCACATCGCGCTTCAATCCGATTTAAAGGCATATTGCTAAAGCCGAAATTTATAACAGCCGTAACTGCTTCAGTCATGTATCCTTTGCCCCAATACTTTCTAGATAAGGCATAGCCAAGTTCTGCCCTGGCATCAATCAGTTGCAACTCACCAAATCCACAAGTACCGATAAATTTACCGTTGGTGTCCACGATGCCCCAAACGGTTAGCTGATGAGTATTGTAAAATTCAAGGATTTTATTGACAAAACGCTTGCTATGTTCTATAGACTGGTGGGCTGTCCAGGTAGTATATTTAGCAACTACGGGGTCGCTGGCATATTCAAACATATCTTCTGCATCACTGAGTTTAATTTTTCGTAGCACCAATCGTTGAGTTTTTAAGTCGGGTAAATAATTTAATTTTTCGGAGTTATCCATAGCTAGTAGATTTAATTAAAATTTTGCTTAAGCAACCTAGATGGTCAAAAAATTGAGATAATTTATAAAATTTGAAATGAGTTAAAAATTTGTTTGGCAGTTTCTAAAAATTGCTGGTACTGAGTAGGGGTTGCTGAATAAGTTATGATATATGCCTGATTATTTGCAACAGTCCAGATTTCTAAAATTTTTGAATCAACATTGTTGGAATTTTTATTGGTATAAACTATCAAATGTGCAGGCTTATTCGATAAAGTTGTTGGCATCGACTCGATAATTTGGCTATTTGGTAGAAACTGTTTAATTTCACTTATTACTGAATCTGTATATTCTTTGAGTGAGAGAGGATTCTGTGATAAATCTTCATTTTTTACAGTAACGCTGGCTGGTAATGGATCTAAACCAGTCGCGTCAGGGGGCAAAAATTTAACTACTTCGCCAGTAAAGAGATTTTGAATATTTTGGTATTGCCAATTATGAGGATAGCTAATTTTGATATTATTATAAAAATTCTGGTAAATTATCAAATTTTGATTAGTGGCTGTGGGTGAAGGAAACGAGAAGTTTTGGGTAGCAAAGGTTAAGAATAATTGCTGTAGTTTGGGGATTTTAATTATGGCGATCGCACTCAGTAACATCCCCACTAATAGACCAGATAAGATTAAATATTCTCCCTCAATTAACTTAAAAAATAATTGCCTGGATGGCGGAGGTGATAAGTTATTGATGGCAATTAAGGCATCAGTTGCTGATTGGTAGCGTTGACGAAAGTTATAGCGCACCATTTTATCTAAAACATCAGCCAATTTAGAGCTAATATCTACATGATTACGCCAGTTAATTTCTCCGGTAATACTATCTTTAGGTAACGGAAATATACCAGTAATGGCTTGAATAGCAACAATTCCGACAGCATAAATGTCACTATTAAATTTAGGATTACCCTTAGCTTGTTCGGGTGGCATATAATCAGGACTGCCAATAGCAATATTTTCTTGACCTAATCGTTCTAAATTAATCTTCGTAGGATCAACTTGCTGGGCAGCACTAAGCCCAATTAAAACAAATTTCCCATCTTGGTTGCGTCTGATGAAATTTTGTGGCTTAATATCTTGATGGATAAAGTTTTGCTGATGGACAAATTGTAATATTTTTAGTGCATCTTGCAAAAATTCTCTTGCTTGCTGCTCAGTCCATCTGCTAGATGCTGTGATTTCTGCACTCAAATTGTTACCGTCTATAAATTGTTGAATTAAGTAAAATTCTTGCTGTTCCTCAAATTCAGCTAATAATAAAGGTATTTGGTCATGGTTGCCTAAAAGGTAAGATATTTCGGCGTGTTGCTCAAATTGTGCTTTTTCTACCTGTAAACTTGAGTGTTGAGATTCTCGTCTAAATCGCTTGACAACACAAGAAGGTTTGCCAGGTAAGTCTAGATCTTCAGCTAAATAAGTTTCGCCAAATCTTCCACTCCCTAAAAATTTAAGAATTTTGTAGCGCAGCCGCAGAGATTGATTTAACATGAGATGCAGACAATGTTGTGGTATTAAAACTTCAGGTGACAGCCGCCAAAGTTAAAAATTGAGTAAAGATCGCTTTTCGGGAAAAGTTAATCAGATTAGTCAGTATTAATATCTGATTTAGGAGAGATATTTTAACAATTAAAAGCTATAATTTTAAGTACTAAGGAGAGCAGAATAATATGAAAATAAATCTATTGACAGGAATGCTAGGGGCGGTAGCGATCGCACTAGGTACAACTACAACGATGATAGAGCCTAGTTTGGCTGAAAATAATAGATTTTTTTGCGGTACAAGCAATGGTGTGCCTGTAACTGTTGTACGCACATCACGGGGAGAGATCCCGATGATTCGTTGGGTTTCTGATTATTTTAGTAGCTCTCGGTACAGCGCACTACAAAGATGTCAAGAAGTTTCTGAGAGATTCCAGCGATACAACGATAATGGTAAATTGCAGTTCGTTAGAACTGGAATAATCAATCAGCACCCTGTCTTGTGTTTTGCTGATTACAAAGGAGGGTCTTGCGCGAGCAATTCAGTGTTAGTTACTCTTCAACCTGGAACTAACCCCGATCGCGTTTTGGCGCGATTATTTGATTTGAGGGCGCGGGCAGCAGGTAGAGTAATTAATTTAAGTTCTGACCAAATAATTTCCTATCAGGCTGGTGAAGCTTACCTGGATATACAGCAATTGCTCGAAGTATCTGCTATTAAAGCCAAGTAATATTTGATTACAAACCTTAACTATTCAGGATCAATAGACATTTCGACAAACAATGTGAGCAAATCATTTAAGCCAGGTCAGATAATTTGGCGCTTGTTGATAATGGTAGCTTGTGTGGGCAGTTTACCTTTAGCCTTGCCAGCACAAGCACCAAATTTTCAAGTTTCTGCACCAAGATTTGAAGCTAAAACCTCAAATAAACTATCAACTCAGCAGCTTTACCGGAAAGCTCAATTAATTACGGTGAAGATCTGGTCAAAAGATGTTTTAGGGTCAGGAATTTTGATTCAAAGACAAGGGCAGGTTTATACTGTGCTGACCAATGCTCATGTTCTTAGGGCAGGAGATTCTCCCTATCGGATTCAAGCTTTTGATGGAAATATATATCCAGTTGCTCAACAAACAGTAAAATCTTTAGCAGCCAATGATTTAGCAATATTGCAGTTCACAAGTAAAAAGGCTGTTTATGCTGTGGCATCTGTAGGTTTATCCTCTACTGTCAAAGTAGATGATGAAGTATTTGCCGCAGGATTTCCCTTTAAATCTACGACTTATAAAGGAGCATCTTTTTTTGCTCAAAAGCCTAAATCCCCTGTGGTATTGAAGGCGGTAAAGAAATCCGTAAGCACTCAGAAAGGAGACGGGAAACATATTGCTAAAAATCCGTCTCAACTTAAGTTGGTCTTCCGTAGTGGGCAAGTATCACTTTTACTAAATAAAGCTTTGGAAGGGGGTTATCAAATTGGGTACACCAATAAAATTGAAAAGGGTATGAGTGGTGGACCTTTACTTAATAGTCGAGGTGAGCTAGTCGGCGTTAATGGTATGCACGCTTATCCTCTTTGGGGTAATCCTTATATATTTCAGGATGGTTCTGACCCAGAAAAAAATTTGCAGGAACAGATGATTCATTTTAGTTGGGCAATTCCGATTGAGATCGGGGTACAGCTAGCTGAAAACTCAGTTGTCAAGCCAGGAAATATTTCCTGGCAAAATTTGAGTTTTTTTCGTGGATTCTACTTACGCCCACCTAATTAACAACATTTTTGTCTGCTCATGTTTTTCTCATTTGCTCAGGTTCCAGCAGTTGTGATGGGTTTAGCTTTGGTGGGGGTGTTATCGCCAGTGGCGTTGGCTTTATCAGCACCACAGGTGAATGCGATCGCTAAAGAAATTACGGTTAGACTCAGTGGGAAAAATAATGGTTCTGGTGTAATTATTAACCGTCGAGGTAATACTTATGATGTCCTGACTAACTGGCACGTAGTTAAGGAACCAGGAATTTATCATATTGAAGTTAGTGATGGTAAAAAATATACAGTTAAATCCAGCCAAATTAAAAGAGTGCCTGGTTTAGACTTAGCGCTGTTGCAGTTCGATAGTTTTAAAAACTACAAGGTAGCTTTTTTGGGTAATAATGACGTTTTGACGGAGGGAATACAAGTTTATGTGGCTGGTTGGGCTGATCCAGGTCCGTTAATTTCAGAACCAACTTATCAGTTTTTGAATGGACAAATTTCTAGTCTTTTGCAAAAACCCAAGGATGGCTATTCTCTGGTTTACACTATTAATGCTGCCCCAGGAATGAGTGGTGGTCCTGTACTCAATGAAAATGGCGATTTAGTAGGAATTAATGGACGTGCTATTCCAGATTTGAGGACTGGGACGGTTACTTTTGTCTTAGGAATTGGAATTAATACCTTTTTGGCTAGTAATAATACTTTTCTTCATCATCAAATAATTAGTACTACAGCAGTGGAAAAAAAGGGTGCTGTAGATTTTCTCCGAGGTGGTTTGGATAAAGTTGGTAAAGGAGATTTTACGGGTGCGATCGCACTATATGATCGGGCAATATCTCTTAATCCTAACTTAGCTGAAGCTTATAATAACCGAGGTCTTGCCCGTTCAAAGCTGCAAGATTTTACGGGTGCGATCGCTGATTATGATCGGGCAATATCTCTTAATCCTAACTTAGCTGAAGCTTATAATAACCAAGGTCTTGCCCGTTCAAAGCTGCAAGATTTTACGGGTGCGATCGCACTATATAATCGGGCAATATCTCTTAATCCTAACTTAGCTGAAGCTTACGCCAACCGAGGTTTTGCTCATCGCCAACAAATCGCTTCCTCCTTAGCTATCCCAAATGGCGCGTATTTGACCGTGCGTAGTTCCTTGGATATAAAATCATTAGCGATCGCCGATTTTCAAAAAGCTGCCAACCTGTTTTTACAGCAAGGCAATACTAACGATTATCACATATCATTGGATATGATCAACCAGCTTCAACACTAACTAAATAGGTGTTTTCCTAATCCCCAGTCCCCAGTCAACAGCGATCGCTCTTTAACGTTTAATAACCACATACTTACTTAGCATCAAAAAAATTTAAATGAATTAATCATTTTTTCTACAGATTCTAAATAATTAGGATATTCCTCCGGCGTAGCTGTATATGAAATAATATAAGCTTTTTGATTAAAAACTGCCCAAATTTCCAAATTTTTAATTAACCGAGATTCCCCATTCATACCATTATAAACCATCCGATGGGCGGGAATACCTCCCAAGGTAGTTGAGCTTGAATCAGTTATACTAGCATTTTCTAAATATTTCTGAATTTCTTTTATAGCTGAATTAGTATAATCTTCTAAAGAAATAGATTGTCGAGATAAATCCTCAATTCGGATACTTATTTTGGGTTCAAATTTGTTGGTTTGATTAGACGGATATGTAAATAAGACTACTTCACCTATAAAGGGATTTTCTACATCTTTTTTTTGCCAATTTTCAGGATACTGAATTTTGATACCTGCATTGACATTTTCATATTCGACTAACTTGTTTGAGTTCGTCAATGGTAATTCCGTAGAAGTGGGATTATTAATATTTTTATTTATCTCGGCAATCCGCCAGTGGGTAAATAGTAATGTGCTGACAAATGTTAATAAACTTATTATTAATAAGATGAGAGGTAAAATATTAATAAACGCGTTTTCGGTTTCTTTTTTGGAAATATCAATATTAGATAAATTTTTAATTTCCTGCAATGCCGCCGCCGCCGATTGGTAGCGTTGATTGTAGTCAGTATGTACTATTTTATTTAAGAAGTTAGCAAATTTAGGGCTTATTTTAGCTTGATTTTGCCAAATAAGTTCATTTGTCTGATTATCTTTCTGCGGAGCTACTCCCGTCAGAGCTTGAATACAAATTACTCCTAAAGCATAAAGATCGCTGTTATATTGGGGGTTGCCGTTAGCTTGTTCGGGTGGCATATAACCAGTCGTACCAATAGCAACTGTAAAACCACCTTGATCTACATTAACACCGAATTCAGGGGTCTTTTGTTTTACGGCTCCAAAATCAATCAAAGTAATTTTATTGTCTTTTGTTCTACGAATTAAATTTGATGGTTTAATATCTCTATGGATGACGTGCTGTTGATGAATAAAATCGAGAATTTCTAGCACCTCACAGCAGAAAACAATTATTTTTTCCTCACTCCATATAGTTCCAGGTAGGAGTTCTGTACTTAATTCATTACCTTCAATAAATTCTTGAACTATATAAGAATTAGCACCTTCTTCAAATTGAGCTAGTAGCTGTGGAATTTTATCATGCTTACCTAATCGGTACAAAGCTTCAGCTTCAGCTTTAAAAAATCTTTTGGCAGTTGACCATAGCAAAGGATCAAGATTTTTAGGCTTGAGTTGCTTAATCACACATACAGGTTTACCTGGTAGATCTTCATCTTTGGCTAGGTATATTTCACAAAATCGCCTACTGCCAAGATGTTGAATAATTTGGTAGCGGTCACGAAGCGTTTTTTCTACCATTTGATGCACCTAACTTGCTCTAATGCTGCACTTACTTATTGATATCATCTCCGGTGAGATGACTATAATATTTTAGATATAGCACTCTTATGTAAAGCTATTGACTATGAGTGTAGAGTCTTAAATCAGTGGTGGGTTCAAGCCCCCATAGAGATCCCCTACACCCTACACCCTACACCCTACACCCTACACCCTACACTTTTCTACTTGACACAAGCTACACGCCATGAGAAAAATTAAGGCTGGGTAAACAACTCACCCAACCCGATGCTAACTTAGCTATATTCTATTGCGGTGTTTATGCTTCATCAAGTGCAGCAATACCAGGTAATTCTTTACCTTCAAGCAACTCTAGAGAAGCGCCACCACCAGTAGAAATGTGGCTCATTTGATCTGCAAGACCAACTTTTTCGACAGCAGCAACAGAGTCACCACCACCGATAATAGTGGTAGCGCCTTGTTTGCCGATTTCAGCCAGAGTATGTGCGATCGCTTCTGTACCAGCAGCAAACTTATCAAATTCAAACACACCCATTGGGCCATTCCAAATCACACTCTTGCAATCTGCAAGCGCTTCTTGGAATACCTTCACGGAATCAGGACCAATATCTAAACCCATCCAACCATCGGGAATGTTTTCAATACTAACAGTTTGAGCATTAGCATCAGCCGCAAAATTATCAGCAACAACTACATCAGTAGGTAACAATAACTGTACACCCCGTTCTTTGGCTTTAGCTTCCAAAGACCGTGCTAATTCTAGCTTATCTTCTTCTACTAAAGATTTACCAACATTCAGCCCACGCGCTTTGTAGAAGGTGAAAATCATCCCACCACCAAGCAGCAACTTATCGCATTTATCTAACAGTGTTTCAATGACACCAATCTTGCTAGAAACCTTAGAACCGCCGATAATAGCCGCTAGAGGGCGTTGAGGTTGTTCAATGGCGTTTTGGAGATACTTGAGTTCTTTTTCAATCAAGTAACCAGCTACAGAAGGGCTGAGGTAGTGTGTTACACCTTCGGTAGAAGCATGAGCGCGGTGGGCAGTTCCAAAAGCGTCGTTTACATATAAATCGGCAACAGATGCTAACTTTTTAGCAAATTCAGGGTCGTTCTTTTCTTCTTCTTTGTAGAAGCGGACATTTTCTAACAATGCCACTTGCCCATCTTGCATTGCGCCTACTTTATTGGTTACTTCATCACCAATGCAGTCATCACACTTAATTACATCTTGTCCAAGCAATTCTGAGAGGCGTTTAGCAACGGGTGTGAGGCGTAATTTATCATCTACACCCTTGGGACGACCAAAGTGACTGGTGAGAATTACCTTAGCGCCCTTACCAGTCAAATCTTGAATTGTCGGTAAAGCTGCTCGAATGCGTGTATCGTCTGTAATGTTACCAGCATCATCGACGGGTACGTTGAAGTCTACCCGTACCAGTACTCGCTTACCAGATAAATCAGATGCCGACAAATTCGCTACACTTTTCTTGGACACTGCGTAAATCTCCTAATTGCTTGTGTTTTCTACTATTCTCGCGCTTGAGTAGCGTGATCTTAATCGCTAGTTAATGATCGTCCTCAAAAGCTAGTTGACACTCCCCCATTAAGGCTGCGCCTGTAGCGGGGGATTCTTACATCTAAGACTCTTATCTAGGCTAATATTATTTTTAACCCCCGACAGACCGTCTCCGTAAGCATTTTCTAACACGGGCTGCCCGACCGCGTTTAATCCTCTATTTTTTATCACTAAACTAGCTGCAAAATCTCGATTACAACTAAAATTGCATTCAGGGCAAGTATGTATTCTTTCGTTTAATTTCTTTTTACCTGTATGCACTCCACAATTAGGACATATTTGGGAAGTGTAGTTTTTATCTACCTTGGCAAAATACACATCTCTTTTCCAGCAGACATGAGAGAGTATTTCAAAGAATTGACCAAAACTTGCATCTAAATTATGCTGACAAAGCATATTTTTAGACCAAGATTTAAAATCAATATCCTCAACAAATATCATCCCATTTCCGTCGCAAAGACGATGTGCTAATTTGTAATGGAAGTCCTTTCTAGTATCTGATATGGTTTGATGCAATCGAGCGATTTTTAGATTGAGCTTATGACGATTATTAGAGCCTTTGTGCTTGTTCTTTAATCTTCTTTGCAGCAATTTCAGCTTGCGGTGAAGTTTATTAAAGAATCTAGGCCTTTTAATCAGTTCATTGTTAGAAGTAACTGCAAAATAATCGAGTCCAATATCTATTCCTAAAGGATTTCCTGATGGAAAAGGATCTGGTACGCTAACATCTGCTTGAAAACAAAGATTTACGAAATATCCTGAAGCTTTCCTGATTACTCTTACTTGTTTAAGAACAAAACCTTCTGGTATTGGTCTTGATACTTTCATCTTAACCAATCCGATTTTTGGTAATTTGATGTAGTTATCAGTAATCGGATTAGTTTTAAACTGAGGGAAAACAAAAGACCTCATTCGATATTTATTTCTGAACCGAGGAAATCCTTTATTCAAAGATTTCATTTCAACAAATGCTCTGTCTAATTGCCGTAACACTTGCTGAAGTACCTGAGCGTTTATGTCTTTTAAATCAGGACAAACTTTTCGAGCTTCGGTTAGCGATGCTGCTTGTAACCTGTAAGAAGGATAAGGAGCGTCAACAGGAATGATATACTCTTTCTCTAAAGAGCATTTATTGGGATCATTTTTGCGTGAATTACTCCAATCTTTCCTTTCAGCTAAAGCATAATTCCATACTTTACGACAAGCTGTAAAGTAATTTTCTATGTCTACAATTTGTCGTATAGTTGGTTTTAACTTAAACTGATAATTACAGGTAAGCATAACAATTCGACCTTTAAGCTATACCTAGAATATAATATTCTACACAGAAAGTCAATCTTGTAGAAGTATCGCTACGCGATGTTTGTTTACTGGTCGCGATTCATCTCACCGCCACTGCCGTATGCTTGGCGGGAGTCAAGAGCGACATTTAATGATAGACAGAACTGATCCACCTCATGGTGTTATTAGCTCATGCCGTCCACATATTATCAAACTTAGGGATAGGAAGGTACGTGCGATGTTTAAGACTGTATTATTTCCTGTTGATCAAAGCCGCGAAGCCCGCGAAGCGGCTGAGGTTGTTGTTAATATCGTGCAAAAATATAACAGCCGCTTAGTTTTGCTATCAGTAGTAGAAACACCCACATCAGAGGGAGAAGAGCCAGAATCAAGTCCGATGGCATCGCCAGAAGCGATCGCAGAACTCCTCAAAACTGCCCAAAATTTGTTCTCAGAACAAGGCATCCAAGCTCAAACCATTGAGCGCGAAGGCAAACCTGCTTTCATCATCTGTGATGTGGCTGACGAGATTGATGCAAATTTGATTGTTATGGGTTGTCGAGGACTTGGTTTAACGGAAGAAGGAGCCTCTGAGAGTGTCACCAACAGAGTAATTAATCTCTCTCCTTGTCCAGTTTTAATTGTTCCTTAACGGCAAGCAGGGAGCATGGCGCAGGGGAGATAAATAATATTCACTTCCTCTGCCCCTCTGCCCCTCTGCCCCTCTGCCCCTCTGCCCCTCTGCCCCTCTGCCCCTCTGCTTCCTCTGCCCCTCTGCCCCTCTGCCCCTCTGCTTCCTCCCTCACCCCTTAAACATCCATGTCAACTCCCCCCATCCAGTGGTATCCAGGACACATCGCCAAGGCTGAAAGATCGCTTAAAGAACAGCTAAAGCGTGTTGATGTCGTCCTAGAAGTGCGAGACGCACGTATTCCTTTAGCGACTCGACATCCCCAAGTACAAGAGTGGATAGCTAGTAAGACAAAGGTATTGGTGCTAAACCGTGTAGATATGATTTCTCCGGCGGTGCGGCAGTTGTGGACACAATGGTTTCTACAGCATGGAGAAAAGCCTTATTTCACAAATGCCCAACAGGGGGAGGGCGTGGTGGCAATCTCAAAAGCTGCGGCTGAGGCGGGTGTGGAGGTAAATAAAAAAAGGAGCGATCGCGGTTTGTTACCTCGTCCTGTCCGCGCTGTCGTAATTGGGTTTCCTAATGTTGGTAAATCTGCCCTCATTAATCGCTTACTCAAAAAGCGGGCAGTGGAAAGCGCCCGTCGCGCTGGTGTAACAAAACAGTTACGTTGGGTGCGAATTTCTGACCAAATTGAATTATTAGATGCGCCTGGTATTATCCCTTGGAAATTAGATAATCAAGATGCAGCCTTGAAATTAGCTATTTGTGATGATATTGGTGAAGCATCTTATGATAATCAACGGGTAGCAGCAGCACTGGTAGATTTGCTCAATGACCTAATTGTTACAGATCCAGATTTGTTACCTCAATCTCCTTTAAAATCACGCTACGAATTAGACCCTGCACCCTTTAGTGGTGAAGAATATTTACAGAATTTGGCGGATCAGCGTCACAAAGGTGATATTGAACGTACAGCGCGGCAGATGTTAAATGATTTTCGCAAAGGATTATTTGGTGCTATTCCTTTAGATTTGCCACCCCAACCGCAATAAATAATAAAGCTTCTTTTTTCCGCTTTAATATTACTTATTTAAAATTGAGTGCTAAAATTCAATAAATTAGTTAATTTTGTGGTGAAAAGGCAGTAATTTACAGATAACTGAGCCTAGCAACACTTACAAGTAAAGCGGACTTAAGAAATATTATGCGATTTTTAAATAAATTGATCGGTCTAGCTCTAATACTGCTGGGCATTTACTTTCTCGGTCAAAATATTATTTTTACCACACATACTTATGGATATTGGTGGAGGAATATTCCGGCTGGCGGTTCTGTAATTTCTATCTTAGCCGGAATTTTAATATTATTACTTGCTGGTCGTGAAGCACGGGATACTGGATGGATTTTAGTAGGTTTAGGGATAGTTTTAGTATTTCTTAGTGGTGGAGTAGTACTACAACCAACAAGCCTTTGGACTTTCTTTTTATCATTTTTTTCTATGATCGGCGGATATAAACTACTTACCAGGGGAAGACTTGATTTTTAGCTTGTTAATAGCTAATAAGGAAATAAACAAAATTGTGAGTTGTTGTACGCGCTGATAGTTATGGGATTAGAAAATAACATGAATCGCCCTTTGTATAATTTAGGGGTTCCTCCTAATGCGTGGAAAGTCAATGACGCGATCGCAGATATTACTCGCTCTCCCATTGAACCACGTCCGATTAATTTAACTACAGAAACTAAGACATTACGCCTAGACTTAGCTAAAACAGCGATTTTAGTGATTGATATGCAAAATGATTTCTGTCATCCTGATGGCTGGTTAGCTTATATTGGTGTAGATGTGAAACCAGCGCGTACTCCAATTAATCCTATAAATAATTTGCTGCCAATATTACGGAATTTTATAGTACCTGTAATTTGGCTTAATTGGGGAAATCGTCCAGATTTGCTGAATATTAGTGCTGGTTTACGTCATGTTTATAATCCTACAGGATCAGGAATTGGATTAGGCGATCGCTTACCTAAAAATGATGCCCCAGTATTAACAGTAAATAGTTGGGCTGCGGCTGTAGTAGATGAATTAGAACAAAATCCCGCAGATATCCGTGTTGATAAATACCGCATGAGTGGTTTTTGGGATACACCGCTTGATAGTATTTTGCGAAATTTAGGTAAAACTACTCTATTTTTTGCAGGAGTAAACGTGGATCAATGTGTAATGGCAACTCTACAAGATGCTAATTTCTTAGGCTACGATTGTATTTTGCTTAAAGACTGCACTGCTACCACTTCGCCTGAGTTTTGCTCTTTAGCAACGCTTTATAATGTTAATCAGTGCTTTGGATTTGTGAGTGATTCTCAAACACTCATAGATGCAGTTAAAGGAATTAACGATTAATCCTGGGATTGCTTTCTTAAATTTAACTGTTGGGATCAGGTAGCAATAACGAGATCGGATTACATATCTTTGAGCCGTATTTTTAGTAAATTTTGATAGGTATTTCAACTTATGAATATGGAAAACTTTCGCTGCATGATTGCGGATATTAAGTCTCCCAAAGACTACCAAGCATTTCGGATTAGCCCTAATGATACAAATAGATTAGCAATTATTTTTGATCCCACAACTGATGATATATCGTTTACTGTTTGCATAGAAATTTTTGATGTTGGTGGTAAAACTCCGCCTAACCGACATCAATTTGCATCCGAAATGTTCTTTATTTTAAAAGGTGAAGGTAGAGTAAACTGTGATGGTAAAACCGTATTAATAAAAGCTGGAGATAGTATTTTAGTACCTGCTACAGGTATGCACGTTATCGAAAATACGGGTAAAGAACGCTTGTATGCTCTTTGTGTAATGGTTCCAAATGAAGACTTTGCAGAATTAATTCGTCGTGGTACTCCTGTTGAGCTTGATGAGGAAGATTTAGCGGTACTAAGCCATAACAATTAACAATTAACAATTAACAATTAACAATTAACAATTAACAATTAACAATTAACAATTAACAATTAACAATTAACAATTACTCCCAAAGTAGAGTTGGGTGATTGAAATCAAGAAGGATGCCTGGATTTTTTCTAACACTAGGCGCAGTGCAGACATCTAATAATTGATAATTGATAATTGATAATTGATTTGTCACATCATTTTCATATTATTGACATACTGGTGTCACACAAAAGCTATATATACTTATTTAATTTGCAATTCACTTGCTGAAGTGCCATCCGCATGAGAATTTTGCTAAATCTCATATTTCCTAGATATCAGGAGTTGCATAGATGAATTCCAGCCTGATCTTGTCTAACATACTGAATCCACCAGTACTGTTTTTTTTCCTTGGTATGATAGCAGTATTTCTGAAATCAGATCTGGAAATTCCTCAACCTTTGCCAAAACTCTTCTCTCTTTATTTGCTGATGGCTATTGGCTTTAAGGGAGGATATGAAATAGAAGAAAGTGGAGTTAACCCAGAAATTGCAGTAACACTGTTTGCGGCTATACTTATGTCTGTTATTGTACCAGTTTACACATTTTTTGTGTTGAAACTCAAACTGGATACATACAATGCAGCCGCGATCGCAGCCACTTATGGATCTATCAGCGCCGTCACTTTTATCACGGCTAGTTCTTTTCTCGGAAAAGTTGGTATTCCTTTTGACGGATACATGGTAGCAGCATTAGCACTGATGGAATCTCCAGCAATTATTGTTGGGCTGTTGCTAGTAAGAATATTTGCCCATGATCAGAAAGATGGGGAATTTTCTTGGGGTGAAGTTCTGCGAGAAGCTTTTTTAAATAGTTCAGTGTTTCTTTTAGTAGGTAGCCTTTTAATTGGCATACTTACAGGAAAAACCGGATGGGAAAAGTTAGAACCATTTACACAAGGAATATTTTATGGAGTATTGACATTCTTTTTGCTTGATATGGGCTTAGTTGCTGCAAAAAGAATTAAAGAACTCAGAAAAACAGGTTCTTTTTTAATTGCTTTTGCGGTATTTATCCCGGTAGCTAATGCCATAATTGGAATTTTGATCGGCAAACTGATCGGTATTTCTATAGGTAATGCACTGTTGTTTGCAGTGTTGTGCGCTAGTGCTTCTTACATTGCAGTTCCAGCAGCTATGAGGTTAACTGTTCCCGAATCTAACCCTAGTTTGTATGTATCTATGGCTTTAGCAATTACCTTCCCCTTCAATATTATTGTGGGAATTCCTGTCTATTTGCAAATCATCAAACAACTGTGGGGATAGAAGAATGGAACCTGTAAAAAAAGTTGAAATAGTCACTACTTCAATGGAAATGTCCAAAGTTTTAAAAACTTTAGAAGAAATCGGCATTTCTGGTTATACGGTGATTAAAGAAGTTGAAGGAAAAGGCGATCGCGGCAGTACTGTTGCTGATTTAGAAATAGAGGTACTTACTAATAGATATGTGATGACTATCTGTACAGAAGAGCAACAGCAGACATTAGTAGAAGCAATCAAACCTATCCTTAAAAAGTTTGGGGGTGTCTGTATTGTTTCTGATGCCAATTGGATAGTACATTAGACCTGCTTTAAAATAGGGAGGAGAGAGGATGGGAAGGGGAATGGTGTTGCGTTAATTGTTAATTGTTAATTGTTAATTGGTTAAAAGTGCTGAAAGTAAAGGATCGTTAAGAAGCCTTTGGGCTTCCTCTGGGTTATGCTGTTGATGAAGTACGATCGCATTTCTAAAAGCAGCTATACTTTCTGCTACATTCCCGCTCTGTAACAGTACAACTCCTAAATTTTGGTATGCTTCGGCATAGTTAGGATTAATTGCGATCGCTTTGCGGTAAACTGCGATCGCATCTTCAAAAAATCCCATTGCCCTCAACGTCATCCCTAAATTATAATAACCGATAGTAAAATTAGGGTCAATCTGTAAAGCAATTTCATAAGCTTTCCTAGCATTTGTTAAATCGCCAGCAGCTTTTAACAAGTTACCTAAGTTGTTATAAGCATCTAATTTCAATATTGGTAAAACTGGTTGTTGGATAGCTGCTTGATAATGTAATACCGCTTGATTAATATCTTGCAAATGAGTATAAGCATTACCAAGATGGTAGTGCAACTCATATAAAACAGAAACATCGAGTGTATTAGCAGTTAAACCACGCTGTAAAAGTTCAATTGCTCGATCGACTTCACCCAAATCAATATATAATCCGCCTAATTTGCTGCATACATAAGGATCGTGAGGATGAGTTGCTAGAAAACCTTCCATAGTAGTTCTAGCTTTGTTCAGTTTATCCCGTGAAGCGATCGCACCTGGCTGATATCCATAATGCAGCATCGCCACATCAGGTAAATAACCTACCTCCCATTGTGATTCCCTTTGTAATAAGGCTTGCACATGATCGTCTACCATTGCATGATAAGGACGAGAAAAACGCACATCAGGATGATTGCGGAATAAACGAGAAACAAGAGAATAAGGTGATTGAGACGCGCCTACCTCTTGGCGAACTAAATTAATTAAAATATGGCGATCGCTTTTAATTACTTGCTGTATTTGTGGCACAATTTCTGGTACTAGCACCTCATCAGCATCTAAAACTAGCACCCATTTTCCTTGCACATATTTTAAAGACTCATTTCGCGCCGCCGCAAAGTCATTACCCCAAGGAAAATGATACACCTTTGCACCCAAATTAAGTGCAATTTCAGGAGTGCGATCGCTCGATCCAGTATCCAGCACAACCATTTCATCTACCACATCTTTAACACTATTAAGGCATTGTGGTAGTGTTGCTTCTTCATTTTTTACAATCATGCACAGGCTAAGATTCATGTCGTACAGAATAGACAATTATCAATTATCAATTGAAGACTATTTAATCAGCAGAGTGGCTTGACAATGAAACAATGTTTCTCTATCAGTCCTGAAATAACTATTGATAAAATTAAAATCTAGCTAAAGTGGTAAGCAAACTGACAGATGCCTATTAATAATTTATCTGATATCATTTTATAAATCAACATCTGTAAGGGTTATTTTTTTCATTGCCCTTCAAAATTAGTGAGACTGTCAGCAATATGACTAACTATAAATTCCATGACGAATTAAGTTTGGCGGAAACAGCCGAGAATCTGGGAAAAGAAGCAATAAAATTAGGGCTGATACCTAGTTTTGTAGTACGTTTCTTCCCTGATAGCCGACAATTTTATATTCCAGATGAAAATAAATCCGAACCACTAACGCCAGAAGAAGCATATTTGCAATTGAAAAAGTTAGTAGAAGGAGCAGCTAAATAGAGAAAACTATCAAAATTAATTGTAAATCCTGATTTTCTCTAGCATTTATAAAGTCGATAAAAATTTTTATTCATGTATGAATGGTTAGAGTCAATTACGCAATTTTTATCGCCTTCAAGTAAAATTTTTTTAGGATAAAACAAGGGTTCTATCCTATTGCTAAACACCCACAAATCCAGAGGAAATATTGTTTTGCTCGGCAAATTTAAAAGGTTTTGCCAAAATAATTTCCGTACTGGAGTCTTAGGTAAAAATGCAAAAAATATATCTGTGTTGTTTACAAAATTATTTGCCCTAACATTGCTTAATGCTAACATAAAACTTAACTCTAAAGCTAAGTCCTGAGAGTCCCCATATTCAGCGACAACCATTACTGGAATAGGTTGTTTTATATTCAGGGTTTGGGCAAATTGTTCTGGTTGGTATGGTTTTTGATAAATTATGTTAAATCCTACTAAAATAGAACTAATGTAACCAACTAATGTAACAATTAAAAATGGATGATTTCTATATAAAAAAATATAATTGGGTTGTTTAATATTGATGGCGATACTAGCTGCGAATAAAGCACATATTGCTGGAAAGTAGACAAAGTGATAACGAGGTACAGCCGTAATATCCTTTTTTAAAAGATAAGTAATTACTATAAATTCCAACAGTACACCGATAATGAAACTACCTAGCGTAATAACACTTGGTTGAGTTGCTGGTTGCTGACAAAGTTTGTGTAATCCTTGGATAACTTGCCAGCCAAACCAAATAGCAAATATTAGTGTTAGCAAAGCAGATGGAATCTTGATCCAGATCTGTTGTTCTTCTACTGGTAAGGAAATAACCATTAGTAACCAATTAATTACAATTTGGTAAAATGGAGTTAGATTTTGTGGAGGTACAAGCCAATTTGTTTCAGGCTGACCAAAATGTTTAATTAGTATTGGGAACCAAGGTAAATAGCTCAAGCAGATGCCGATAATTGTTAAGGTAGCAACTTTTATTTGTCTCTGGGAAGCAATTGTATGACGTTGTAAATAAAACAGTAAGGTTAGTGTGAATATTTGAGCAACTAAGGATAAAATACAAAAATAGTGGATGTAACAACTAATGCTGTTAAAAATAGCCCACATTATCCAGATTAAAGGTCGTGGTGGTAATTGTTGATAAATGTCTTGTTGGATTTTGATGAGTGCTAGTAGTGCTAGGCTAATTAATAATATTGCTAAGGTATAATGACGCGCTTCTTGGGAAAGGTAAACGCCAAATGGGGAGACTGCCATAATTGCAGCCCCTAGTAGTCCTGCGGTGGGAGAGAAAGCGATACGATTGAGGAAGTATACAACTGCGATCGCACATACCCCAAAAATAGCAGGAAGCGATCGCATTGCCCAAATCACATTATTAAAATTAGGCTTAAGTAAGCTTAACCAACTGTGTAGTAAGCAAAAAAATATCGGCGGATGAGTAGACTGATTAATCAACGTTTGAATAATTACGGCACAACTAACTTCTTTTTTCAGCGTAAATAGCTGCTGTAATTGCTCAACACCAAATACCTCGGACTTTGGAACATCATCATAACCATGTCCCAGAGTAACTAAAGCTGTAATTACCTCATCCAACCATAAAGGTTTAAAATCAAGATGCCAAAACCGTAAAGCTACTCCCAGGAAAATTATCCCTAATAGCATTAAATAATGTGATAAGCGTTTCTCGCTTGTATCCATATTATTGATACAGTTAATTGATCCCCCTGAGCAACCCCTTAAAAAGGGGGGAACATGAGTCTTATCAAAGTCCCCCTTTTTAAGGGGGATTTAGGGGGATCGTCTATTTGTAGCATTATTTTATAAATTTGGTATTAGCTAATTGTAGTTACCTTTATAGGGGAATTAATAATTTACTGCTTACCAATCACTTTCGTGTTAAAAGAAAAATGCCAGACACACCAGATCATCCGTTGACAAGTCCCGATAGTAAAAGGTCTTTAGTTGTTAACACAACTGAAACAGTATCACCATCAAATCAAAGTGCGATCGCCAATCTCCGACAGCAAGCAATACAACGCCTCCGTAATAACCTACGTCCAGGGCAACAAAGCATGGCAGATTGGCAAGGAGGGTCATTAGCCGTTTCTGCGGTTCCAGGCGCTGGTAAGTCTACAGGGATGGCAGTAGCGGCAGCAATAGCGATCGCCCGTTACCAATTAAATACTCGTAAACAACTAATTATTGTTACCTTTACCCGCTCTGCTGCTGCTAATATTAAAGCCAAAATTCGTCAGTCTCTACGAGATTTATCACTACCACAAACAGGATTTGCTGTTCATACATTACACGGTTTAGCACTAAATATTGCCAGCAGATATCCAGATTTATCAGCTTTAAATTTAGATACCGCCACAATAATTTCACCGAACCAAAATCATCGCTTAATTCGGTCTTGTGTAGAACAGTGGATTGCCGTTAATTCTAGACGTTATAACGTTTTATTAGAAGGTAATCAATTTGATGGAGAAGAAACAGAACGGCTGAGAAGACAATCAGTGTTGCGGACAGAAGTATTGCCTAACCTAGCTAATATTGTAATCCGCGAAGCTAAAAGTTCTGGGTTGACACCACAAGATTTATGGTTAATGAGCGAGCAGACACCCGATGATTATGGCATATTAGCGATCGCTGCTGGCTTATATGAACAATATGAAAATTCTAGGCGATCGCGCGACTTCATCGACTACGATGATATGATCCTCGCAGCACTACGAGTATTAGAAAACGACAGCGCCCGCAAAATTTGGCAAGACCAAGTATTTGCCGTATTTGAAGACGAAGCGCAAGACTCATCTCCCCTGCAAACCAAATTATTAGAAATTCTCGCCACCAACTCAGGAAACGCAAAAGAATTTGAAATTACTAATACAAATAATCTTAATTTAGTGCGAGTAGGAGATCCTAACCAAGCAATTAACTCCACATTCACCCCAGCAGACCCCATCTATTTCCGTTCATTTTGCTCTGAATGCAGCCAAATAGGGCGTTTAGCAACAATGGATCAAGCTGGACGTAGTTCTCGAATTATTATTGATGCAGCTAACTTTGTTCTTAATTGGGTTAATCGTACTTATGGAGGGGAACAACTAGGAGCAGAATTATCCAATCCTAAATCAGAACTACCCTTTAGCCCCCAAAATATTCGCCCTGTTAATTTAGATGACCCTCAAGCAGATGCTAATCCAGCACCCACAGGTAGAGGGTTAGAAATTTACAAACCCCGTGATGTTTATGACACAGTAAAGCTAATTGGTAAACGGGTGATTGAATTATTTGCCCAAAACCCAGAAGGTAACGCCGCAGTTTTAGTACGAGAAAATAGACAAGGTAGCTTTATTGCCGAACAACTAAACTTTTTACAACGGGAACATGGTATAGAAGTATACGACGTTGCCCAAAGCAATCTTTATTCTCACGTCCCCGCCGAAATTCTCGCGGTACTGCAATTTCTCGATCGTCCCCATTCCCCTGATTATCTCAAAGCAGCATTAGAAGTCTTTGTACAGCGCCAACTTATCCCTACCCAAGACCTTAACGCCCTTGCCAGCTTACCAGAACAATTCCTCTATCCAGGTCCTTTAGATCCACCTCAAACCCCTGCTGTGCGCCAAGCAGGTCGCTATTGTCGCAGTCTTCTCCGCGCTCGTTTAGAACTTCCCCATTATCAGCTAATTTCCTTTTTAGCTCTGACTTTAAACTACGATCAATCTGAACTAGCAACAGCAGATAAATTAACAGAACGAATCGCCAAACAAACTGCTGGCAACGGTTCCTTGAGCGCAACTTTAACCGTCCTGAGCGAAATTGTCAACTCAGAAAAGTTTGAACCTGTAGAAACAGAAGACACCGAAGGGCGTTATCTGCGAAAAGGTCAACTGACTATTATTACCATGCACAAAGCTAAAGGCTTAGACTGGGATTATGTCTTCATTCCCTTTTTGCATGAAGATACCCTTCCTGGTTCTCCTTGGGTTCCAACTGCTGCTCAATTTCTGGGAGAATTTACTTTAGCAGAAGTAGCTAGAGCGCAAATTCGGGCTTATCTACATGGTAAATATCTGCAACCACAAGATACACCTGAACTTCCAGTTGCAACTGAAGCTTGGCAACAAGCATCACGTTTAAAGAGTGCTGAAGAATACCGCTTATTATATGTAGCCATGACACGCGCCAAGCGTTTGCTATGGATGGCAGCAGAAGATAAAGGACCTTTTAGATGGAATACATTTAACCACAACCAAGGAGACAATTTGCAGGATAAAAAGCCTTGCCCTGTAATTCCTGCATTGAAAAGTCGCTTTCCTAATTCTGTCGTGGCTTTATCAGAAGTATTATAATTCTTGCAAAAGTCCTAATTTTTTTAGAACGCAGATGCAAGCAGATGGACGCAGATAAACGCAGATAATACAAAATCCTTTGTTGAATACCCCCAAAATCTTCTTTCTCTTTCTTCGCGTCCTTTGCGTCTTGGCGGTTTAATCAAAAAAACGGGTAATCAAAGCGGATTTAGTATAAGTAGCTTCACATAAAAAAGCTGACCGCTAATAGCTAACCGCTAACTGCTATATCAACTAATTGACTAAAAAGTACAGATCATAGTAAACTAAGAGATTGTGTCGAATTAAAGCCACTTGTATGCCTAAACTAAAAACCCGCAGGGCTGCGGCGAAGCGTTTTAAAGCTACAGGCAGCGGCAAAATTTTTCGCCGTAAAGCCTTTAAAAATCACCTTTTAGAGCATAAGAGTTCTGAACGTAGAAATCGTTTGTCTCAAAAAGCTCTGGTGCATGAAAGAGATGAGGAAAATGTACGCCTCATGCTGCCTTATTTGTAGATTGCCTTATTGGTCGATCGCGCATTGTTAACTACTAAGAACAAAAACTAGCTATGACACGGGTAAAACGCGGTAATGTCGCTCGTAAGCACCGCAAAAAGATTCTCAAGCTTGCCAAGGGTTTCCGAGGTTCGCATTCAAAATTGTATCGGACGGCTAATCAACAGGTGATGAAGGCGCTGCGTAACGCCTATCGCGATCGCAAAAAACGCAAGCGTGATTTTCGTCGTCTGTGGATCACCCGTATTAACGCCGCCGCACGTCAGCAAGGCGTTAGTTATAGCCAATTGATCGGCAAAATGAAAAAAGCCAATATCGAAATTAACCGTAAAATGTTGGCGCAAATTGCAGTAATTGATCCAGGTAGCTTTGCCCAAGTGGTACAGTTAGCTACTTCTTCTCAAGGCTAAAGGTTGAAGGTTGAAGGTTGAAGCATGAAATTTAAAACTTCACTCTTCAGACTTCATCCTTTATTGTTCCTGCTGTTTGTAGCTATTTCATTTTTAAGTTTTAATTCAAATTGCGCCTCTGCTGCGGATTTAGAAAAAATTAAGCAACGGGGTTCTTTAATAGTTGCTGTTAAAGATAATTTGCGTCCTTTGGGTTTTCGCAATACCGCAGGCAATTTGCAGGGACTAGAAATAGATTTAGCTAAACGTCTGGCAGCAGAAATATTGGGTAATTCTGAAGCTGTTGTTTTACAACCAGTCAGTAATCGCGATCGCTTATCTGTTGTTACAAATAATAAAGTTGACTTGACAATTGCTAGGGTAGCAGCAACAACAGCCCGATCTCGGTTGGTTGACTTGAGTTTTTCATACTACTTGGATGGCACTACTTTTGTCACCAAAAATCCCAATGTGAGGCTGATAAACGATCTCTCTCGTCAAAAAATTGCTGTAATTAAAGGCTCTAGCACCATTGCCGACGTAAAATATAACTTGCCGAATGCCCAGTTGGTGGGAGTAGATTCTTATGAAGCAGGGCGATCGCTGTTAGAATCTAATCAGGTTGTTGCCTTTGCTGCCGATGCTAGTGTATTAGCTGGCTGGGTGCAGGAGTATCCCCAATATCGTCTTCTGCCTTCACGGTTATCAACTGAAGCATTGTCTGTAGTGATGCCCAAGGGATTGAAGTATGATCCTCTACGTCGCTTTGTAAATAGTGCGATCGCTCGTTGGCAAGCTGAAGGTTGGTTAAAAGAACGTGCTAATTATTGGGGCTTACCTTAAAGCATAAACTGGCAAAAATCACAAGCCTTTTCTCTAGGAAATAGTTGCCTAGTTAAAAAGTTCTAACTTAGTCCACCACGCTGAATAATATACATTTTATATATCATCCTTTAATTAGACACAAATTAGTTCCCCCTGCAATAGCGCGATCGTACAAAATTATGGAAAGTTCTCTCCCCATTCTTTATCTCTCGGTTTTACTAATTTTACTTGCCATTGCTGGTTTTACAATTCTGCGTCAGGTTCTCAAAACTCGTCAGACAGAAATGGCGATTTCTCGGCTACAAAGCCAACTAAGTAATGACAAAGGTGCGCCTGAAGACTATTATCAGTTGGGTAGCATTTATCTAGATAAAAAACTTTACTCTCAAGCTATTAACCAGTTTCAGAAAGCGTTAAAAGCTGAAAATCCTGAAGCTGAAATTCTTGCTTTGACATACAACGGGTTAGGTTTTGCTTATTTTGCTCAAGAGCAATATGACTTAGCAATTCGTAACTACAAAGAAGCCTTGAAAGCCCAACCAGGTTACGTAACTGGGATTAACAATCTTGCTCACGCTTACGAGCGTAAAAAATTAACGGCTCAAGCTTTACAAACTTATGAGGATGCTCTTAAGTATGACCCAGACAATGACACTGCCAAGCGTCGGGCGGAATCGCTAAGAAAACGTTTTGTGACTTCTGCTTAAACTCAAATCTTGCACCATCACTAAAAAAGGAGGAGGCAGAGCCAGAAACCCTTCTCGCCTCGTTCCCAGGTTGAACCTGGGAACGAAATGATCGAGGAACCCCGCCTCTCTCCTTCAATTTTCAGCATTTTGGATCAGTTATTAGCGAAACATACTGCTAACAGAAGTATCCTCGTGAATTCGCCAGATAGTTTCACCTAATACGTTTGCTACTGACAACAGCGTAAGCTGCTCAAAGCGATCGCTTTCGGGTACTGGAATAGTATTTGTGACAATTACTTCTTCAAACACACCGCTAGATAGACGTTCGATCGCAGGTGGAGAGAAAACCGCATGAGTAGCACAAGCATAAACTTGTCTAGCTCCCTGCTCTCGCAATATCCTAGCGGCTTCGCTAATTGTGCCACCAGTATCGATCATGTCGTCTACTAAAACGGCTGTTTTACCAGCAACATCGCCAATTACATTCATAACTTCTGCCACGTTATGCGCTTGGCGACGCTTATCAACAATTGCTAGGGGAGCATCATTGAGCTTTTTGGCAAATGCTCTCGCTCGTGCAACTCCACCGACATCGGGTGAAACCACTACTAAATCTGATAGTTGCTTGCTTGCTAAGTAATTAATCAGTACAGGAGAACCGTATACATGATCGAACGGAATATCAAAATAGCCTTGAATTTGAGCAGAATGCAAATCCATAGCTAAAATTCTATCGGCTCCACCCTGAGTAATTAAGTTAGCAACCAACTTGGCTGTAATTGATTCACGCCCAGCAGTCTTACGATCTGCACGTGCGTATCCATAGTAAGGGATGACAGCCGTAATTTGCCGAGCCGAAGCGCGACGACAGGCATCGATCATGATTAGCAACTCCATTAAGTGATCGTTCACTGGCTGGCAAGTTGGCTGAATCAAATAAACATCACAACCTCGGATTGATTCCTGAATTTGGATGTATAGCTCACCATCAGCAAATCGCTTGCGGAGCATGGGACCTAAGTCCATACCTAAATAGCGAGCAATTTCCTGAGACAGTTGCAGATTGGCAGAACCAGAGAATAACCTTAGGCGATTACTGTCCACCATCTGTGGCAGCGTCGGCTGAAGCGTTAAAGTTGCAGAACGGATCACAGCAGACCCTCGAAGCTCATATAATCATCGTAATTTTATCATTCTAAGTTAAAAA
>JBARVL010000199.1:0-1516 GCA_049646245.1 Crinalium sp.
TCTAAAGATTCGCTTAAAGTTTCTAACCAATCACTGCCGCGCTCTTGAATGTAACTGCGAACACTGTCACGCATCGTCTTACGCAGTTGTCGCACTGTGGAAATGGGTAAATTTTGCAATGAAAGATTTTGCATCCATTCCTGCAACCGCTCTTGCATCCGTAATGATGTAATTAATTCATCAATACGGGCATTGCTGGCTTCTTTTTCATCTAGGCAAAAAGTCCGCAAGCGCGTTAGGCTATTACGCAAACCTAATAAGTTGGCAACTACCCAATAAGTCCCACTGCTTTTTTCCCTAAACCCTTCATCAATTACCTGAATATTACGGTCTGTGAGGAAGTCTATTATAGCCTGCCGTACTACGTTTGGTGGCAACACTACCTCTAGCAGCCATTCAGAAAGTTTCCGCGCTTGGTCGTCAGTTAGCTGGAATTCTAGCAAAATTTGGTCGAAAATCTGGTTAAGCTGACTTTCTAGAAAATCTGAGCGACGGGATAAGACTTTTAATAACCGCGCTAGAGATTGACCCAGTAAGTCTCTAAGTATCGCAGCGAGAATTTTGGCTGTTTTCTGCTCTTTATCAACTTGGACTTGCTCTAACGCTAGTCGCAACAGCCAAAGAATTGCTGATTGAACTCGCTCAGTTTGCAGCAAGCGCTGTGCTAATTTTTGTAACTCTTCTGGTGTTAGCAACGACCCCATGATAGTGTCAGAAATCCGCTTTGCCAAGCGTCCTTGGTTGCTAGGGATTAAACCTGGGGTGAAGGGGAGTTTCCGCCCAGCAAAGTAAATTGCTCGATAAGGGCGAAACAACATTTTGATGGCTATATCGTTGGTGAAATAGCCAATGATAGCACCAGCTACAGGAGGAGTAATGTAAAGCCAAAGAGTATTGAGATTCAATTCAGTCGCCAGTCTTGATGAGTGAGAAGCCAAAATCTTAGGCTTTGTCTAATTGCTCGATTTTGACTTCCTAATAATGTTTTAGTTTTTTAGCCTTCTTTAATTCTATCTTCAACCGTGAGAGGACTCCCACAGTTTCGTTGAAGCAAGAATCTCCCGTCACAGCGTAGCTTGACGGCGAGAGTGTCAATTCGCGATCGCTAAAACACCCATGATCAAGTGCGAAATTGACTCTCACCAAATTAGAAATTTTGGTATTGCTTGAGCGCTATTCCCTGTTTTACCCCACCCCAACCCTCCCCTTATCAAGGGGAGGGAGTAAGATTTATTCTTGACCCAAATTTATTGAGGTGTTATTAAACATCTCAATAAATTAAAGGTACTAACCATTGAACCCTTGTAGAGACGTACCATAGTACGTCTCTACATTCGCAAGAAAGGAGATGTCTATTGATAATAGCGAGTGCTGGTTAGAGCTAAGGCGACTTGCTGTGCGGATAGGTGAATTAGTTTAAGTTCATCTTCCCGCAGTTTAGCAGGTCGCTTCCACTGGAGCGAGAGAATTGCCAGCACTTGACTACGATAAACTATTGGCACAACTAGATGTGCTT
>JBARVL010000200.1:0-1516 GCA_049646245.1 Crinalium sp.
TGACCTCAGTTTAAGTAGAGCAAGACAAGGATTAATTTCTGCTTACGGTTCAAACCAATTATATTGGGCGTTGCCAGTCTTGTACTTACATCGTGACTTTAACGGTTTTTTAACCTTATCTAATAATCCTACACAAATAGCATCACGCCTATCTTTAGCTGATTATGAAGATGATTTCTTGGTTTCGGAAGAGGAAAAAGCTCTCTTCACACCATTAAACAATTTTATTCCGACTCATTTCTTAGATGCTGACGACGAGATCATGTCATCTTTAGATGAATTAAGTGAGGATTATGAAGATGACGCTATACCAGATATGTTTGAGGATATAGATGCGGGTAATTCCGATTATGAAGAAGATTTAGCTTTAGTTTCTGATTTATTTCAACAACTTTGCCAAGCCAATCCTACCACTGATGAACCAGTTGTAACTGTTTCTGATTCCGAGAATTTGTTACCCCAAGGTTCAGGTGTCCCACTATCAACAGTTTACCAAGGTTTGCCAGAAAATCCCCAATACCGTCGTGCCTCACCACAGCAAAATCAGGGTAAAGTATTAACTGAAAAAGCAACAGCAAATCAACCTTTAAATCATTCATCTTTAGAAAAACCGCTAGAAGATGTCAATTCTGGTTTACTGAATTCTAAGTTAAATTCTTGGCGAAATGGAAAGCGTTTTCCTGTATTACTACCAGTATTAACTGCGGCGGGTATTTGTGCGATCGCTATATCAGGTTTTTTGTTTTTCCAAAACCGTCAGCCAAAACCTGGGGATTTGTTACCTGAGCAACTAACTTTAATACCATCCCAGCAAAATAACACAAATATTAAACAGATTGATTTTAAAAAAACAAATACCCCAAATCTCGCTACACTCGCCATCGAAAAGTTCAGCCAGGGTGAGTTGTTAATTGCCCAACAAGCAGTAACAGAATTACTAAACCGTAATGCTTTACCGCAAGCATCCGCCGCTTTGGCTGTAGTTCCTAAACAGCAACTAAATAACCCTGATATTAGCTTTTTACGTGGAAGATTAGCTTGGCAATCAGCCGAAAAAGGTAGCAAAGATTTTAGTTCTGATGATGCGCGTCGTTACTGGGAAATAGCCAAAAAAAACAAACCTAACTCTCCTCAATATTTAAATGCTTTAGGGTTTGCCTACTATAATGAAGGCAAATATGATTTGGCAAGTAAAGTGTGGTTTGATGCTCTTTACCTGAGTAAACCAAAGCCAGCAATAGCAACTAACTCAAAAGCTGAAAAAAATAACCATGAGGTCTTGAATACTTATGCAGGATTAGCATTAGCTTTAAGAAAATTGGCTTCATCGCAACCAGCAGAGAAACGTCAAAACTTTTTAAGCGAGTCAATGAAACTACGCCAGCAGGTAATGAATATTGATCCAGTTCATTATCAACCAGAAGCTTTAAGTCAAGATTGGATGTGGTCTAAAAAAGCAATTCAAGATTGGAAATTACTATTAAAAATGAAATAATAATTTCAGCTTTATGCGAAA
>JBARVL010000201.1:0-8094 GCA_049646245.1 Crinalium sp.
GAAAACTGGCTGATTTTAGCGCCGATTGAGAAGTTGACCCTTTGGGATGAGAGGTTTTACCTGGTTTGGTAAAGTCGTGGCGTATCCGGTCAATGTGGGTGAGTAAATCGTAGATATGTACGACAGAACAATGAGGATAGCGACCGATGCCTTCTTGGTTCTGGTAGTAGGCGATGCGTAAAGGTGGTTGTAATGATTCAGTTTGGGTATCTAGATAAGTTTTAATTGGCTCAAATACTCCCAATGCGTTCAACTTGGAGCGAGTGTCTACAGGAGTCGCCGTATTGACAGCAACAGAAGTTGTGCTGACTTCTTTATCGTCTAAGTCGCACAGAATTTCTACTTTGACTCTAGCCTTATCTAAGGGAACGCCTTCAATACGTGCTGACTCAATCGCTGCTAAAGTATGACCGCCATTAAGTACTCCTCCGGTGGCGATGGAGTCCCCAAAATCTATCCAAATACCGTTTCCTTTTTTGGTTTTCTCGATTTCGATATTAGAAGCTGCAAGCTTAATGCCATTGTTGCGTTCAAAAAACCGCTCTGGTGCAGTACGGAGTGTATTGAGAATTTGTTGAAAAACTTCAGTTTTCTTGTTAGCTCTCCGCAGGTTGGGCGTTAAGGGTAAGTTAGTTGGTATTTGAGCAACTGAAACGACGGCAAAGTAAGTTTTAGCACCCTTTTGGTCAAAGGTACTGTCGTAGGAGGAAACAAAATCAACTGGGATAAAGATCCTTTGCTCGCTCATTAACTTTTAATTTGGATGCGATCGGCACGTTCTATATTAATCCTGTCGGCTAGGTTTTAGGAATATGCGATCGTTGTGTCTGGTTATCCAGGTTTTCCTTCTGGTAGCTCCAGGTCTAAACTGGGGACAACGAGATCCAAAACAATCTTGAGTAGGTGGCAGAGTGTAGGCGCGTCCGTTGCTGTTAGTACCTTTTTGAAGGTTTTCCAGCCGTAGGCTTTACCAAGAATGATAAATTGCTTAATCGCCTCTGTCGGTTCTTCAGTTGCGAACAATGGTAGGTAAGTTTCAGCTAACCATCTCAACTCATCGTCCAGTTCTTCTAGGGGTGTTAGTTTTGCTTTAAAGGTATCTATTAGCAAAACTAACAGGCTTTTTAGCTGACTAAACCCGCCCTCGATTCCCAGATCTTCAAGTATCTCTTTCCCTATCTGCCTAACCCTACTAGCGCCGACTCCTATTTGTGCTGCTATATTCTTTGAACCTGTTGGGGCATTACCTTTAATGGCATTTACCAGAGTCGCCATGAAACAATAGTCAGTTTGAACGCCTTTTGGTGCAGCTTCTTTGCAGAAATCATAAATATCTATCTCGGTGACAGAGCAACCTGGATAACGCTGAGTGAGGTTATTTGCTGTAACTGCATCATTACCAATTAAGTAGATATGGGTAGGCTCTGGTTTAAGATGCGCCCGTGACCGTCCGATCGCTTGATAAGTTTCTGCTTTAGCTCTACTTCTGACGTAATGCCCGTAACCACCAAATAAATCGGTAGGTCTAACAACATTATTTGTGAGAGCGTGATATTCTGCTGCTGCTTGTCCCAAGTTGGGTAAAGGTGTCCCAATTAGAACTAATGCCTTACATCTCGTAAACTCGTTACTGTTGCGGTTATCCCGTCCCCAATAGCCTGATTTAATCTCAGTATCAGCTTCCTCATATCCCCAATAATTATTGGCAAAAAGTTGGTGATCTAAAACTCCAATAGTTTTATGACCAAGAATTTTATGACGAGCATATATTTCTCCAAAAGTTTTTTCAACTCTAACTTGAAGATCGAAGTCGCCTTTCGCTCTACGCTTTTTGGAACATGAGCCAATGCCATTGATAATTGTGAATTTGTAGTTGGAATAATCTGGCTTAACTTGCTGAATTTCAACAATGTCAGATTTTTTAAATTTGGTTAGGACTGCTAATTCATTTTTAGTAAGGGTGCTGTCCATCATTAGAACTAGCTTATAGCTGGTCATTGTAGAGTGGTAGCGCCAGTTGTATACAGTAATGTGCAATCCCAACTGATCGACTCTTAGGTGTGCTTCGTTGTCTATAACTGCCTCTAACGCCAAGCTAATCCAATTGAGAGCCACATTGTCTCTGATGACGGCTTGTTTCTGTTCTGGTGACTGGCCCCTGTGGAGCATAGCTTCTAGATTGGGGCGTAGAGTTCTGGAAATGCTATCAATAATAAATTCCCAAAATGTGGTTTTAGGAATGCCGTCTTCCCAATCCCAGCCATATTTTAACCATCTATCCCAAAGTAATTCTGACGCATTCGCGTAAATTTTAGGAATAGTTGGTAGTAAGTGTCTACGCAGAGCTACAAAATCGTAACCGTATTCTGGCATCTCATCAACGTTAAGTAGTGCGTATAAAGCATCATGTAATGGCTCAACTACTTGTGCTAACTTGCTATCCTTCTGTTTGAGTTCTTGGTAGGCATGGGTAAGATCTTTTTTCGTGGCTAAGACATTTTTATAAGGGTTGAGAGTAGCGCCAATTTCCTCAACTATGAAAACAGTAAATGGGGGGGCTTTATCTTCACTATCTTTTTTGTCGTTCTCATTCTCTGCAACTGTTTTACCAGGTATGCTTTGAAGTAGATGCTGTCTGACTTGTGGAGATCCTTGCAAGATATCTCTACGTGCAAGAATAAAGCCACAAACAACATCTTCACCATCTTTATAATGCTTGCATTTTTCACAGATAGGTGAGTTTTCGCCGCCAAGAGTAATTAAATTCTTGTCTTGGTTAAGTAGCAGAAATGTCTCGGTTTCAGGGCAGTTGCCTTTGATGTCGGGAACTTGACCGTCCTTGGGTCTGACAACATGAGGATAACCACTAGCAGTTTCACGCTCATGGTCATAAACAAATCCGTTACTACTACGGCTGATTTGGTCAGTAAAATTCTGCTCAACTGTTGGTGTAGTAGGATTACGGTGATTGGGGTCGTTGTAACATACCCTACCTTCACCATTAGTTAAGTAATCACTGGTTAACTCCCCTGCATTATGCGATTTACCAAGTCCTGTGTCGCTACTTTCAAATATTCGTGGTTTTTCCCACTTCTGGTAAAGTTCCTTAATTAGCAAGTTTCGATCGCCAACTTCAAACCTAATTTTAGGGCAACCGAGTAGAGACCATTCTTCCTCTGAAATTAAAACCCCTGGTTTGTATGGGATAATGGGAGGTTTAGTGTTTGATTCTAGCCATTGATGCCAATCACTTAGTAAAACTATCGCATCAGTTTTAACTGGTTTTTGTTGTGGGTTTGGCTGTGGGTTTGGTTGTGGATTATCTGGTAATAATCCTGTGCGCTTACATAACTTCGAGGCTACCTTGTTGTAAGCTTCCTTAATCAAGTCTGATATGCTTTTACGTTCCTTGCACTCATGCTCTAAAATTTGAGCTTTTAAGATTCGCTCTTGTTCTTCTTCCCATTGACAATATTTTTCATACTCAATACGGTCTGGTTCAAGATAGCTATCTTTATTAGGGTTCTGCTCCCATTGCCAGTAGCTAAACCGCTTCTCTAATTGGTCATCATTTAGCGACGCGCTATAATTTTTCCCAGCAGATTTCCAGATCCGATTGATGTCGCGGCTAGAGAGAGGTGGGGAACATCTAATAGCGTATTCCTCAAACAACGCATGAGCGTCCCCGTCATAAGGGATGCCAAGCACTTGTAAACGGTCGCTGGTGGCAATAATGTTAGCAGCCAGCTTAAATCCTGCGTTGTCGCGGTTCCCCTGACCCGTTCCACTGTTGATTAAATCTTGGTCATTACGAGTAAGAAAAACATATAGCGGTGGAGTGCCAACGAATAAGGATTGTTGGCGCTGGTGTCGTCTTACTTCTGCCGATTCCCTCGCTGCTTCAGCTTCCCTAGCCCTTGCCAGTTCTGCTTGCTTCTCCTGATTTGCTAATTTTTGTAACAGTTCACATAGCCACGCGGGGGCGATCGCTACGTCAATAACTGTGGGTGAATTTAGCCAGTGGTATGCACCAGTTTGGGGATGTCTTGATGGTGGTAGAACTGATTGACATTTGTTGTAACGCAGTTCTAAAATTTCACCGTCAGCAGTTCTGACCCCATTATGCTCGGTGATAACCGAGCGATTAAAGTCTACTAACTGTCCCCTGTATTCATCAGGTACTTGAAATAATAATTGTCTGCGTCCTGGTTTACCAGAAGTCCAACTAACTGTTTGCGGTAAATCACCATTGCTTAATGCTTTTAGTACAGGTTCAGCAGATGCGCCATCAACGTCGAGCGCAACTAAACCATTGGAACTGTCACCAGTTCTTAAACCATAGCCCGAAATGTAAGCTCGGTAAGGTTTAAAACCTTTACTGCTAACCTTCTCCTCACCATCTAGCAGCCACGTTGTAAAATTGTTGTGGTTAATAAATGGCTCAGTCTGCCAACTCTCCCTAAATGCTGCTTTGTCACGTAATGGCGTTAAATTCCAGTGTGCAGGAATATTTTTAAGAGCATCTGCGATCGCACTAGCTTTTGGTACTCGCTGCCATAGCTTCCAGTCTTGAGGATTCATGCTGCACCCCCAGACTGGATAAATTTGATGAAATTAACACTCAAATTGCCCCAAAACCATTGCGAATCAAGCTGTAACAGCGATTCTTTTTGGCGACAATCTAAAAGGTTTATATTTAATTTTTCAAAATCTTTTGGCGATACTGGAACGCGATCGCCTAATTGACGTTTGGCTTCAAGTTTAAGCGTGGCGCAAGTTTCAGTTGTTCGTTGCTGCGAGCTTAAGGTATGAGCTTGGATAACCCATTTAACAGGCGGGGTGTCAGCCAGGGGTGGTTGTTTCACTATTGGTTCCTGTTGTGGCTAGGGGAACCAGATGCCACCATTAAAATCTCAAGTGTCCAGGCAAATAGGTATTTGTCCTGATTGTGTTGCTATCTTAAACGATAGTTTACACTTGAGATAGGAATGGATCGAACCTTGTCAAGATTAGTGGTATCTGATTCCTGGTTTACTAAAACTTCGCTGCCCTCTCAGGGCTAAAAGTTTTATCAATTTTCAGTTTTTTTGTTTGTACTGTTCTAAGTAAGCCTTAACGAAATGTACGATGTTATCCTCTTGAATTACAAAAGCAGTGCCTTTTCTCTTCAGAGCTAGAAGCTCTAGGCTTCCTATAGATGTATATAATTCCTTTCGGTGTTCCTGAATTGTAGTTGTATTCCATAAGACTAAAACTTTGGCTAAAGGGAATTTTTGAACTTGTTTTGAAGTTAAGCCAAACAACTGTCGGTTTTTGTAGAGCCAAGCTTGATAATCGCTGAGTTCGACCAGTGGGCATGGTAGCCATTTTCTGAGTCCCCCTTTCTTTTTGTTCTTCCTAGAGTATAGATGTTCAGTTTTCTCGTTGTAGACAACTTCAGCATCCTTCATAGAGCGAATAGAAACGAGCAGTTGAGCTTCAGGAAATCGGATATAAAAATCCAGCGGCTCGTGTTCAGGTACTTTCAAACAGGGAAATATTTGTATCCCTTGTTCTTCAAACTCCTCTAGTAGTGGGCGCATTACCTTGACAATTCGCGCCAGCTTGGTGACTCGAATCATTGGTTTATAAACCAATCCCATTAGTACCCATAAAGGAGAAAAAAACACGCCCGTTGCGAACACAGCAAACCAAAATGTAGCAGACCCACGAGATAAACAGTCTTTTTCCCACTCTAGTCGCTTTATGGCTTCCCAGTTGTGAAGAGGTAATGTAATCTCCTTTTCTTCTGTAGTTTGCATTTGCAATTCCCCCTATTACTGCCCCATTCGTCCTGCTTTTAGCTACGTAAAAGAAGCGTATTTACGCACTACTTAACTATTATTTTATTGTTTAGCTAGATAGCGAGATGATTTCTAGGTTGGGTGAAGCCTGGAAAGGAAAGTAAGCTAGGACTTTATTGTGTAAAAGGTGGTTTGCCTGTACCAAAGGGCATAGAAATGTTAAAAATTGTCAAGTTTTTCATTGTTAAAAAATCTTCATCAATCTAAGTATAATTCTGCACTTCAGTACTAAGTTTTAAATTTTTGAGTATCTGTTTAATCTTGTTTAAACGTTGTTTTGGGTTAGTGATCGTGTGTGATTGGCTCTATCTCACCTTTGTTTTGAGCTTCGTTAATTGCTTGTTCAATTATCCAAGCAGCCATATTTGAAGTAGTTCGCCTGTTTTTTTTAGCTAACTCCTCTAACCCCTTTTTTATGTTTGGAGGTAAGTAAATATTGACTCTTGGAAGATTGGACGGCATTGAAATAAGTGTCTGAGCGGTCATGCTGATCATACTCTTCTTAGCTACAACAACACTATTATATATGCAGGAGTGTTACCGAAACAAAATTAGTGTTACTATTGGGATAAGTTGAAGCCAACGCCCAGCCCTGAGAAAGCAGACGTTGGCTTTAGCTCCCTTACACAAGGAGTAATTTAATGATGAATGAAAAAGTACTAGAGCGATCGCACAAAGGAGGAAATCATGCAGGATTCCTCTAGCTCCAGCAGCGATAACGCTACCTCTCTGCTGATACCTCTATTTCTAGGCAGTCTTGCTCTAAACGTTCTGCAACACGCTTGGAACAGTAACCAGCTTGCAGTGTTGCAACAAGCTGACAACTTACAGCAGCAGAAAATCGCACAACTGCAAACCGATAAAGATGTTTGTGCTGGTAGGCTTGCAGGTTTTATCGAGGGCAGGCGGTGATGAGTGAAATCTACACTAATGACCAAGTAGCCGAAGTCCTGAGCGTTTCCGCCTCAACTATTAGATCTTGGAAGACTCGCAAGTCTGACCAGTTAGTTGAGAACGTTCACTGGTTCCTTTCTGACGGTCAAACACTTTGGACAGTCAAGGGATTAGAGGTGTTGCGACTTCTCCAAAACACTGTTGCAGTCAAAGCCAAGTCATTAGATGCAACAGATACCACTGCAACAGATGCAACAGAAAGTGTTGCAGAGGGTAATGAGGGTGTTGCAAATCCGTTACAACGTTACAGCAGTTTAATTAACGCTGTTGCAGATGCCATTACACCAGGACTGATGCAACGCATAGATAACGCAGTTACGGGTCGGGTTAAGACGGCGATCGCCACTCCTATGACTGCAACAGAGTGTGTAACCTTGCTGACTGAGTTGGGTTTAAAACCTTGTAATCCAGAACTGCTTCTAAGTGGCAATCAAACAAACCTATTAACTGAATCTAAGGAGAACTAAATCATGGGACTACTGAAATTTATCACCCGTAAAAAATTAGACGCGTCAACCGAAGCTGGTGGACAACTAGCAGCAAACGACGGTACTAACCACAATCTAGCTACTAACAGGGTACTAGCTGCAACTGATTCCTCCGTTCCCACACCAACCAATGCTGATTTTAGTAGCGTTCGTAGCGTTCCCGTAGTACAAAAGCCACGCTACTTTAACAAGGCTGAAGCAGACGCATTACGCATCTTAGCCAAGCAAAAGAAAGTACAAGCAGAGGCTTCAGTTAGTGCTTATAAAGCCCTCAAAAATATTGAGGATTCTGATACTACTGTACATACCACGCACCGACGCTACCAATCAAAAGTAGCTCGGAATGAGCTTGAAAGAAAACAAGCTGATACTCAATTTGCTAAGGATATGCACGGTGTACGCCCTCATTTAGCAGAAATGCACAGTGAACTTAAATCAGCAGAAGTTAATGCTGCTAACGCGATTAATGCCATCAAACAATCCTATGGCTGTTAATAGTTAAAACCTGGGGTAGTGATTAATTTCACTACCCTTTTTAGGGGAGTTTCATCATGGGTAAAAGCATTCAGTTAGGTGGTTATTTCCTGCTAGGAGTAAGCTGTTGCGGTCTATTTTCCTACACGGCTTATGTAATCCCTCGGTTTCAATATTACGCATTTTGGCTGGTAGTAGTTGTTAGTTTGTGCTTTGTAGTGGCGGGTTTAGCCGATGACTTTCTAGCGGAAGCAATGGGAGTAGATTATCAATCCTATATTGGCGGTTTGATTGTTTGTATTGCCATTGTATTAGTTGGGTCTTTAATTCAATGG
>JBARVL010000202.1:0-3560 GCA_049646245.1 Crinalium sp.
AATATTTTGCTATATGCCAATAAGCTGTACCTAAGTTATTCTGCGTAGCAGCACAAGCTGATGGTGCTAAATCGGCTCGGCGATATTTCAATGCTTGATGGTAAGCCTTAATTGCCAGTTCTAAAAAGGTTGTTGATTGTTCATATTGTGCTAAATTCCAATAGGTAGTTCCCAGATTATTCTGAATCATCGCCCAGTTTAAGGGTTCTTCCTTGGGATTATAATAATTGAGTGCTTCCGTATAAGAAGCGATCGCTTGTTGCAACAGTTGAACACATAATGGTTGATTTACCTGTTGAGCAAGATGCCAATAAGCTGTGCCTAAATTATTCTGGGTTGAGGCATACTTAAGCGGATCATCTTTCGCCGGACGATATCGCAAAGCTGCTTGATATGCTTCAATTGATAGTTGCAGATTATCAGCCGTGTCTTGATAACGTGCTAAATCATTGTATACTGCACCTAAATTATTCAGAATCATCGCGCAGGTGTGGGGGTTATCGCCACTAATCTTGCTCAAAGCTAACTGATAAGATTCAATGCTACGTTGGAGAAAATCTAAAAATGCTGGTTCTCCTGTTTCTAAGGTAATGTTAGGAAATCTAGATAGCATCCAATATAGATTGGCGATATCATTAATTACTTCGGGCATCATCGGTGATGCTTGTTTTTCTAGCCATACCAACGCTTCTTCATAAGCTTTTATAGCTTCCACCAAATTTGATGGAGTAACATCTCCTTCCTCAATGCGATCGCGATAATGATTCCCTACACTTAGATAAGTTTCAGCGATTACCTCTGGTGATTCATCTTGCTGTGGCGATCGCGAAATTTCATCTATACTTAATGGCGGTAATAAATCCTGTTCTAGAGGAGTCCCTAGACCATTAATACTGACAACAGTTGATTCATCTAAACTTAAATCTTCAATTTCCTGGTAATCTTTCTTAGTTTCGTCTATTAAAGAAGATGAAGAATAATCTTGATTAATAATAGATAAAGAAGATAGAGAAATTAATTCTTCTTGCTTGATATTGCCATCAACATCATCTATATAAAAATTACTTGATAATACAATTTCTTGATCAGCATTGTGTCCGTTTGTTTCAGCTAATTGTTCTTCTAAAGCTTTTTGTGTTATAATATCTTCGTAATTATTTTCGCTAAAATTCGCTAAGTCACGGGTGAGAATCTGCCATACCTTTTCCTGAGCTACTGGTGTCTCTTCAATTTCTGTTAAGCTATCCTGCTTCCGCGTCGCCTCTGGTTGCGGATGATTAATTTTTGTTAAAGAAGTTGGTTCCCCTTCAAACTCAAACAAACCTGTGTACCACTGCCAAAACTCCGGTACTGATTCTTGGATAGTATAAAGCCAAGGTCGAGGCAACCAGATTAACAAACTAGCCTCTAGACGAGGAAAATTACGTCCAATTACTTGTAAGCATCTGAGGAATGAACGCTGTATATCTGCTGATTGCCTGGTTAATAACTCGACACCCAGAATTTGGAAGGTATATAAAGAACGCTCAACTTGTTGATGTTGAGTAATCCATTGAGCAATATGAGCTAAAAAATTCGGATTGCTGGGGTTTAATTGCAGAGTGATTAATTCACCATTTGCCACTCCACTTAGCGATTCAGCCGATGGAGCAGCTAATTCCGTTGTTAATTTTTCAGCTAAGTGATTGCTTATACTAAAATCATCACATACGGAAACTAAAATTTGGCGACGCAAACCTAGACTCAACACTCGTTTCAAGCGTTGATAGTTTTCCATATTCCAGCCCGAAACCTTTTGGGTAGAAGAATCGGTCACGATTATTAGCAGCAAGTGGGTGTGGCAGATGGGAATTAGCACTAGCTTTAATCGTAGTATTGGGATTAAGGCTAGTGTTATTCTTATGTATTCAAAGACTTTTCGTCTAATTCAGGATTAAAGTTCTCAAATTCTCAGTAAGGTTTTAAACATCTTTGAAGATAAATGTTTTTATATTAAGTTAGTCGGCGTTTATAGACAAAATTATCGCTTACTATTTGAGGTTTCTGGATTGAATTTAACCGCAGATAAACGCAGATAAACGCAGATGAAATACAAAATTTATCGACTTATGCAATAGATTTATTAGGCTTATCCAAAAATAAATGTAGAGACGTGGCGAAGCTCCGCCATGCGCGTTCATAGCGCACTTTGCCCTTCCCACTGTTATTAAAACCGAAATATTGTCTAAAAATACCTAATAGAGCTTACGCAAAACAACGGTAAATTAGGCTTGTAGGGGCGGGTTGCACGCCTATGCTATGCTGACAAACCATTGATCTACATATACCCGCCCTGACAGCAAGGATGATTTATGCGTAAGTCCTACCTAAGTTATGCTCAATAAATTCAATGGCTACAAACCCTTAGCAGATCCTTCACCGCGTGGATCAGCAGCACCTTCTAACGAGCCATCTGGTGTCTGTTCAATAGCATTAGCATTACCCCAATAAGGCTGCAATTCAATCTTTTGACCTCGACGGCGCAAATCTGCCAAAGTTGCTGGATCAAAACCCCAACGATCCACCCTTACAGTGTCAGGTAGCCACTGATGATGTAATCTTCCGGCTGAAACCGCTTCACTGACATTCATACCGTATTCCAGAACGTTCAAAAGAACTTGTAGCACAGTAGTAATGATAGTACTACCACCAGGAGCGCCTGCTGCCATGCGTAAACGTCCATTTTCAGTGACGATTGTTGGTGTCATGCTGGATAAAGGAATTTTGTTAGGCGCGATCGCATTTGCATCTCCACCCACTAACCCATAAGCATTAGGTACACCAGGCGCAGCCGCAAAATCATCCATCTCATCATTTAGCAAAATCCCAGTACCAGGAACAACTACACCAGAACCGAAGCCATAATTAACAGTAAAAGTTAAACTCACTGTATTACGCTGGGCATCAACTACTGTTAAATGAGTAGTATCAGACGATTCTTTAATTAATTTAGGTTGTGCGTTAGCGGGAATATTACCTGGAATTTCTGAGGAAAATTGCGATAAAGTTGCTCGCGCGGCTGGCTTTACTTCAGTTGAAGGACGTGCTAATTCCATCCTTATTTCCTGCCTTCTTTTAGCAGCATAACCACGACTGGTAAGAGCTTGAATTGGCACTTTTACAAAAGCCGGATCGCCTAAATATTCCGAGCGATCGGCATAAGCAATCCGCATTGCTTCTACCATCAAATGCAGAGCATCAGGATTGTGCCATCCTAGAGATTTTAGGTCAGTATCACCGATGATGTTCAATATTTGCAGCAAGTGAACACCACCAGAAGAAGGCGGCGGCATTGAACAAACACGATATTGACGAAAATTACCACAGACAGGTGTGCGCCAAGTAGGTTTGTAAGCTTTGAGATCGTTGAGGGTAATTAAGCCACGATTGGCACTCATATCACGAGCGATCGCACGGGCAATATTACCTGTATAAAAATTATTAGGATTTTGAGCGATCGCCTCTAGAGTTTTGGCTAAATCTCGCTGTACTAACCGCTCTCCTGGTTGATATGCAACACC
>JBARVL010000203.1:0-2581 GCA_049646245.1 Crinalium sp.
AGAAAGTCACCCACCAGTTGTCCAGGCGCATAATAAGTGCCACCGCCCAACTTAAATGCTTGCTCTTCCAGACGGCGTTGCAAGTCCATCCCCGCCAATGGGCTACCTGGATAGTCATCGGGTGTAATACCCACAACGATCGCGCTGTTAGCATTCGACTCGTCGCGGGCATATTGGCTCATACCATTTGTTACCAGTCGCCCAGGCTCAGAAGCAGCAGCGACTACTGTACCACCAGGACACATACAGAAACTATATACAGAGCGACCATTTTGGCAGTGGTGGACAAGCTTGTAGTCTGCCGCACCTAAAACGGGATGACCCGCACGGGAACCAAAGCGGCAGCGATCGATTAGAGATTGGGGATGCTCGATCCGAAAGCCAATTGAAAAGGGTTTAGCTTCAATGTACACACCCCGATCTAGTAGCATCTGAAAGGTATCTCTTGCACTGTGACCAACCGCCAGTACAACATGATTGCTGGCAATATATTCTCCACTGGCGAGGGTGACACCGCGCACCTGTCCTTGTTCAATATGGAGATCTTCAACTCGACTTTGAAAGCGGATTTCGCCTCCCAAAGATTCGATATTGGCACGCATATTCTGGACTATTTTCACCAGTCGGTATGTGCCGATGTGGGGTTTGTTGATGTAAAGAATTTCGGGGTCAGCCCCAGCATTAACTAACTCGGTAAGTACTTTACGCCCGTAGTGATGGGGGTCGCTTACCTGGCTGTAGAGTTTACCATCGGAAAAAGTACCCGCGCCGCCTTCACCAAACTGAGCGTTAGATTCAGGATTAAGTCTTTTTTTGATCCAAAAACCAAAGGTATCGACGCTGCGATCGCGCACTGATTTGCCCCGTTCTAGCATGATCGGGCGAAAGCCCATTTGAGCCAGCAGCAGCCCCGCAAACAGCCCACAAGGACCCATTCCAATCACGATGGGACGAGTTGCTAAGTCTCTGGGAGCTTGGGCGACGAGGCGATAAGTCGTGTCTGGAGTCGCCATCACGTGAGGATCTTTTTTAAAACGTTGTAGCAAACGTTTTTCCTGAGTGGTTTCGATGTCCAAGATATAAACTAGGAATATTTCTCCTCGCTTGCGGGCATCATAGCTGCGCTTGAAAATTGAGTAGCTGATTAAATCTGCGGCTGTAATGTGCAGTTTTTTGAGGATGGCGGCTGGGATCTCACTTTCGTCGTGATCCAGGGGCAGCTTGATTTCGGTGAGGCGTAGCATACTGGGTGTTTTAGGCGAACATCACTGGTCGGGTAAGGCAGGGGCATCACTAACCCTCTGATAGGTGTTTGATACTGGTTTCGAGACACTTAACCTTCTCGCTGTAAAACTTCCTTATTAGTAGAGAAGCATCTTCAGGCGGGTACGGGTTTGAACGCTAACAAAAGATTCCTTTAATTGGTATGAATCCACTTTTTTCGTGCGACCTCGAATGGCACTTCACTACTTTAATTTTAACCCTCATTAGGCTGTAGTATGCCAAATCCTTTTTGGGCAGTTTGGCGTTAGCCTAGCGTACCGTATAAACTATTGAAGATCCATATACTACTTTTGTATAACACTACAGATCAGGCGATCAATGTCAGTGAATCTAGAGAAATTTTATCAAGCGTGTAATCTAGAATCTAATTACCTAGAGGATTTGTCAACTCGTAAAGTTATAGGAAAACAGTATGGGGCTAAAGTAGAATTTGAAGTTAATGACGGTACATTTGAGCAGTTAATTGAAATGGGTGCAACCCACAGTTCAGCCGTAGAATTATATCCTGATCTTCCTCTTTTTAAGAAAGGAATGACGGTTCCAAAGAGTGAAACTTGTTCTTAGGGGGTGTCGAAAGTATCCTTTTAGGCAAAAGTCCTGATGGAGTTAAGTTTTTTAATCAAAACATCATCAATATTCGGAGCTATTTCTAGAAATAGAGAAGCAGTTAATTGAAATTACTACTACAAGTCAACTTACTAAAAAATTTATCATGCTAGAAAGAGTATTAGGTACACTTGATTATACAGACAAACATACATATGCACACAACGGCAAGGATTTTACAGGTATTAATTTTTACATTAATAAGCAAGAACAAGTCATTGTAGAGAAAAGCTTTTTTGAGGGAATGGAGTGGGGCTTTTATCGTAAATGGAATTCCAATGGAGTCTTACTTAAACTACATACTGTAAGATATGGAGATGTAGATGGCAGGTTAAAAAAATGGTATGGGAACAAAGTATTGCAAGAAGATTGCTTTTATGATTCAAGCTCCATTGTTTGGCGAAAAAGATGGGATCAACAAGGAAATTTAATTGAAGATTTTAATATTATGGAAGATCCGAATGGTGAAAATTATATAAACTGGAAAGAAAATCAATCACTAAAAGAGCAAGAAAAAGCATATAACGGCTTATTGGCACTAGAAATCCACGAAGCAAGAGCTACGTGGGATGAGCAAGTTCAACACTTTGAAGAAGAAATAGCTAATTATTTAGAAAAATTTCCTTCTAACAAGGTTTATTACCTGAAAGACTTTGTTTAATAAAAGTAATATTTTTATTCAATAGATCGA
>JBARVL010000204.1:0-3685 GCA_049646245.1 Crinalium sp.
ATCCATAACCAACCTATTACACTACCTAAGAAATAATGTGGAAAATCCCACCACGAAAACGTCGTACCTAACAGTAATTTTACCAAAAACTGGGAGCGCAACATTTGCAACCAGGGTGGATGCCAAAGTTGTAAAAATTCAATTATACAGGTGATAATAAAAACACCTAAAGGAATGTTATTTAACATTTTCCTGTTGGCAATAAACAAAGATAAAAATAAGCACCAGAATATTTCATATAAAACGTCTCCTGCATAATTATTAAACCACTGCTGACCTGTCCCAGAATACAACTTAGATCCTAAACCAAGTGGTAAAATTATTAAGAGAGAAGCGAGCGTAGATTTATGCCGCTTACAAAAGCTAATCATATTTATATTTTTATATAATTTCATAGTTAAATTTCTTTTAAGGTCTATCCCTATCAAAAACGCAAAGAAATATTAATACTGGGGATTATGAAACAATAAATTAATACCGTAGGTAGATGCTAATTATATTAAATAAACTTTCAATGTAGTATACAAATATATTGGGAGTAAATAATTATGAGTAATCAAGATGTAAGTAATCAAGGAAAAGCTACAACTCCCCAAGCAGGTGCTGATACGCCAGATAGAGTTGCTGAAAATAACTATGATCGGGGCATTGTTCCTGCTGAAACAGCAGCCCGCAGAGAAAGAGAGAACGATGCCTTCAAACAACTCCCCTCAGAGAATACCAAAAATAACGATCAAACAAATCCTGAGAGTATTAATACAACCGACGGCTATACAGTAGACAAAGAGGGATTGCTCAATAACTATGCTATTGAACCCGAAATGTACATTAACGAACCAGGAGACTTAAGGGAAGAAGCAGAAAATGACATTGAGCAACGCGCCCAAGATTTAGCTTCAGCAAATGATGATAAAGAGGGAGAACTTACTCTGGAACATGATACTCGTGGTAAGGGACCAGGAATTATTTAGTTGCTGATTTTTGAGTATTTAATAGTTATAAGCAAAAAAAATCAGGGATAAGAAATTTACTTCTTAACCCTGATTTCAATTTAGGTAAAATGTGCCAAGTATTACAGGACTTACGCAAATTATGAAAATAAACACCATCTGTAGGGGCAATCCCCCTGTGGTTGCCCCTGTATTTAGTGTATCTGCGTAAGTCCTGTATTATCTATTAGGGTCGCCGTAACCAATCACAGCCACTTTATGACGATAAATTAGTTCAGCGCCGTACCAACCAGAAAGACCAAGCAGGGTTGCAACAATTACTGAAATTATCAGTCCTAAATACAAAATGTTACTGCTGGGGTCGCCTAAACGTACAGCAAAATTGATAATTGTCAACGCCAACACAGCAACGTTCAGTAACATATGCGCCCAACCAGCTTTGCGCTTGCGGACTCGTTCAATTCTCAAAAAGTCCATCAAACCAGTAATAGCAGCTATAACAGCAGTAGCTAAACCAGCAACTATTACCCAATAAGAAGCTTTTGCCCAGAATAAATCGCTAGTCAACCAGTAGACTATATCTGTTACTGGTGCAGTAACTAAAAAAGTGATTGGTAATGTGACTAGCAGAGGGTGGAGAGGATGTCCAGCAACAGCAACTGTACTGGTTACACCAGAATCTCGATAATCGCTTTCATCGCTTTCAATTAATGGCGGAACGCTGGGAGTCTGTGTCATATTTTTGTCCTTGGTTTTATGTTTTAATGTTTTGCTTTTGCTTATAGCTGCTACCTATAAGCTTTGAGTTATTAACTAATCGCTAAAAGCTAAAAGCTAAAAGCTAATCGCTTATTCAGAGGGAAATTCTTCTACGTGGGCTTGAGCTTGCAAGTTCATTTTTCCTGCTTGCACATCCAACGCCTTCAGGCGTAGAGACATTCCCTCTAGCTCAAAGTTTCGCAAATCTAAAAGTTCGTTGGCTTTCTCCAATAAAGTTTTGGTTAAATCTGGAGATAAATCTTTTCCTTCTGAGTACTGAACATCTTCTAATAGCACAGAGTAGCCATCAGGACTTTTACGAGGAGTTGCGGTAAACTCGATTTTCTTCTCCTCATTGGTTTGAGAAAGAATAATATCAGCAGTTAGTGCAACTTTTTGATCGCCTGGTAAACGAAAATCTACACGCTTGGTATTAATAGTTGTGGGTTGACCATTAATATTGACTTCCAAGTTTTGCAGCTTTTCACGCAGGAATTCCGAATTAAATGCACGGTTGATATCCTCTTCTTTGAGGACAACTTGAGCATCTGCATCTGTGGGATGGTTAAGTTCAATTTTTCCAAAAGCTGCGGTTAGTGGATTGATGGAAATTTTTCCAGTGTTTACTGTTAATTTTTCTGCACGCAAGTCATTGTTCATCACTAGACCTTCGCCTTCAATGGAGACTGAATCTAGTTCTCCATTCATCAGCTTTAAAGGATCAGTTTTAACTTCTACCTCCAGATTTTCTACTTCATCTAGTTGACTAGATAATCCGATTTCAGCCGCTTTATTCAGCGCTTGTTCACCTAGCCCTGTTCCTTCTTGGGTCACGCCCCGCTCTCCTCGTCTACTTTTATTGAGTCACTTTATGCGATCAAAGTTAATAAATATATCTGCCTGACGATGGAGTAAATTTTCCTTAGTACATTGCCTTAGCTTGTGTCTAAGCTGACTCAATGTCATCAGCGATATTTACGGCAAAAAGGCAATTTTTACGGAATTAGTTAGCTGATTGCTCTATTTTGACATAGTGAGCAATCCGGTATTTCCATCCAAAGTTATAGATCTTATTAATTCATCTATCTAGCAATAGATGCTGAATATTAAATAACTTTAATAAATTTATGACCTTTAAAAATAAAACCCATCTAAATGAAGTACACAAATAAATATTTATATGTAGCTTATTAAGCAAATGGAGTAATTTGTTCACTTCACATTTAGCCTCTAGCTATCAGTCAAAAGAGAGATGAATAGGCGGTTTGCTTATGACACCGTTAAATTAGATTTGAAAACTTTGTTTGATTTAACAAATTCTGATAGGAGAATAAAAGAATGGTATCGACACTTGATGACACCAAGCGTCAGGCGATCGCAATGAAATTAGCAGATATGAAAGCATTGCAAAATCTGCTAATTTCTAACGAGCAAAAGTTTATTCAGGAAATTAGCGATAACAATGTTCGTAAACGCATACAAGATATGCTGGATGACGATCAGAAAAATCTGGGTATCCTCGATACTGTAATTGTTCAATATGGTGTCAAGAGTGAACCAAAAGAAACAGTACAGAAGCTAATTCAAGAAACTGACAAACTAATGCAAGGTTCTGAGCTAACTTTGTTTGAAAAGGTAGCTCAACATGAATTGCTCAAGCATAAGCAAACTATGGCTGGGTTGCTGATCCACAAAGCTGCTCAAGTTGTAGGCGCAGACGTTGATGCTGCAATTACTCCTTTAAATACAATTAACTTTGAAAACCGCGCACACCAAGAACAACTCAAAGGAATTTTGGAAATTCTAGGTGTTCGTGAATTAACTGGGAAAGATGCAGATCAAGGTTTGTGGGCGCGTGTTCAAGACGCGGTTGCAGCTTTATCTGGTGTAGTTGGTAGTGCTGTTACCCAAAATAGCGATCGCACTGATATGACCATCGGTGAAATTCTCCGTATGGATCATACCAAAGTTGATAC
>JBARVL010000205.1:0-4791 GCA_049646245.1 Crinalium sp.
ACATAAAACTCATATTCAAAGTCTTTGCGACCTGCTACAGTAGCTAATTTATTACCTATTTCTTTAACATAATCCAATACTTCTTGGTCTTCTACTAGAGGTAACGCCCGTTTAGCTTGCTTAGATACACCTTCACCTACGGCTGATTCTCCCCTAAGCAGCATTGCTGTTGATTGTACTGCTGTAACAGGACCTAGTAAACTACCAGTGACGGCATAGCCTAACACACCAGTAATCGCATTAACGATCGCATTTCCTCTCAATTCTCCCCTTAAATGCGATTGATAGCGTTCTAAATTTTGATCTGCTATTTTAGTAAATTCATCAGATTGGGAATTATTGGGGTTAAGTAAAGCAAATTGACGTGCTGCTAATGAAGCTTCTAACCACTGTTTTGATTCTCCTAACAAAGCAATTTTCGCTTTTAGTAAATCCGGTTGGTTAGGATATAAAGTTGTAGCTTTTTCTAATACTTGTAAAGCTTCTGCATTACGGTTATAATTTTTTAATACTTCCGCATACCGCAATTGACCAGGAATAAATTCTGGATACTTTTCTACTAAGCTTGTGAGGGGTACAAGTATTTTTGTTTCCAGTCCTTGTGCTAAACCTGCTGTAGAAATACGCCAGTAAACTTGACCCGCTACTGGTAATTTGTCAAGGTCAGTAATGGGTTCTTTCCGTTCAGTAGTTGCTTGCACCTTTGAGAAGGGAGTTTTAACTTCTCGGTAAATTTTTTCGGCGGCGGAATATTGCCCACCCATGTAAAGTTGGTCTGCTTGAATTAACTTTTGTTTACGGGCAATTTCTTCTGGGCTAGGTGCAGGTTCTTTGTTTTCAGTATTACTCGTTTTGGGAGTATCGGTATTCTGATTTGGTGAGGATTTTTTATCCTCTGATGAATTAGAATTATTTGGTGTTGTTGTAGGTTGTGGTGTATTAGTTGTAGACGGGTTAGAAACTGGTTGATCTGGGATGACAATAGTAGGGACTGCTTGGGGCGATCGCTTTTCCTGTATTGTTGGCTTAGTTGGGTTAGATATAACTGTTGTTTGCGCTATGACATCAGTTTGCCCGCCTACTACTGGCGTATAAGTTGGCAGGATAACTAAGCTTAGGGGTAATGCGCTAGTGAGAGTAAATAGTAAAGTCTTGAAAGCAGGTTTCATATTTTTTTTTTAATAGCACTCTCTTTCTCCACTTTATCGCGTATATCTCATAAAATAGCTAGGTAAAAATAACTACTTCAATCATGTAGAGATGGTTGTAGGCAACACACCTTTAATGAAAGTGTCGATGTCTAATAGACTTATTTTTAGTTATCACCATAAATAGGCGATCGCATTAAGTTATTCTTTTTTAGAAGTAATTACTTCTATGGGGCGTAAAATTTTATCACCAAAACTAAAGCCTTTGCGGATAACCTTTGTAACAGTTTTATCTTCAAGCTCTGGTCTAACTTCAGACTCAACAACTCGGCAGATGTTAAAATCTACTTGTGTAGTAGATAACTCTAATTGCTGTACTTGGCGTTTTTCCAGCACGCTACCGAACTTTTTATAAACGGCTTTGAGAGATTTGGGTAAACGTTTAATAAACTCTGGGCTAATATCGGGATGCTCATCCATATAGTTGATCATAAATTCTAAAGCATCCATAGCTTCTAATAGTTCAATATAAAGTTCTTCACTAGCTGATAAAGCTTTTGTTTGTTCTTCACGCCAAGACTGTTGTAGTGAAACTTTTTCTTTCATTAACGAGCAAAACGCTTGCAGAAGTTGCTCGCGTTCCTCACTGCTGAAGTTCAACACTTCGGGATTTTCAATCACGTTATTTATTCCTTAGTAAGTTTATTTTAAGAATTTTATTATAAAGCCTGCGTAGGCAGGCTTTGTTTGTTTGGTTCCCCACCATCGACGGGTGCGGGTGTTTTAGCACATAGAGAGTTCAAAGTTTGTATTGCCCATTTTTGCACCTGGGGATGATTAGTAGTAGATAACTGCTGACACAAAGTTATGGCTTTTTTTAACTGTCCAACTTCGTGATATGCCTTGACTAAATTTATCTGTGCTTGGATATATTCTTTAGATTTTTTATTAGCACAACTTTGGCTAAATTGCTCTAGTAATTTTACTGCTTCTACATAACGTTTTTGGTTAAAAGCTGCTAGAGCAGTTTCAAAAGATACTTTTGGCTGTATCTTTTCTTGTTCACCTGATTTTTGAGCTTGTTTTGGCGCAATCAAAGCAGTAAGTGCTTTTTCTGCCCAGTTTTTTAATTGTGGATGTTCGCCAGTAGCGAGTTTTTTACAAAGTGCGATCGCTTCCTCTAAATTACCACTAATTTTATACGTTTCCACCAACCAAACGTGAGCTTTTAAATACTCTGTACCATTCTGTTCTAAACAACTTTGCAAAAATTCATTTAATAATTCAATCCCTTTAGTATGATTTCCTTGTTGACAACTCTCTATCCCTGCCTGATATAAATCTAATATTGGTGAACCAAAAGTTTCTTTCTCTAACTTTTCTGCTGCTAAGGATTTACTAATTGCTGCATCTAATCTATCAAAATCTGGCAAAAATACCAGCGCGGGGACTGGAGTTTCTAATAATGATAAATCCTCGCGTTTAAATCGCTTAATAACTGGCAATACAGGACGTAAATAATCTGCTATAATTCGCTCTGGCGTTTTTAAAAGTTTCTTTTCCGCATCCGCAATAACATTTAAAGAATACTGCTTACGCTTCATAGCAGCTACTTTAGCAGTAACAATTTCTGCTTTAGAAGCTGCCTGAGAAACCCCCAGGACATCATAAGGGTTGATGGCTATATGTTTTAAATCGTTGCTCATATTTTCAACTTAATAACGTAATCCTAAACTATGATAAACGTTTTGAAAAGCTGGTTCATTTGGACAAATTTCGTAAGCCCATCTGCCAATTTGTAAAATTAACTCTGGCTCTGTTAAAGTGTAATTATTTGTTTTTTCTACTAAAATCTCCACTAAAAACTCGGCTACAATATATTTAACTCTAGGGTTTCTTGAGGATTTGGCTTTATTAACCATTTGTTCATATTTTCCCCGCTTGAAAAGGTCATCAATATCTTCAAGCTCTTTGTGTGTTTCTACTTGTTCAAGTAACGCATTAACAACCGGATTCTTGGGATCTATTTTTTTAACTTCTTCCAAATCTTTTAAAGCTTGAGTTGGTTTGATCTTTTCCTTAGCTAGTTTTTCCCTAATCGCTTCAGATTTGTATTCAGCTAAATAACTTCTAGCAGATTTGCTATCTAATAAATCGTACCAAAACTGAGCAAAATTTAAATGTTCATTCAAATCATTATCATTAATTGCTTGACGTTGTAAATTACAAAGCCTATCTATTTCATTTTGCCAATCATTATCAGCTTGGATTTGTAACTTTGCTGCTTGCAGTGATGAAACCGCATCGCGCCAACGTTGCTGCTGAAGATAATGGCATCCCTCATAATAAGATATAAAGTTAACCGCAAATCGTTCTGCTTCATTAATGGGGGATAAGTTAGCCTTAATTTGAATTGCTCTAGCCGTATCCCCTTCCAAACAAGCAGCAACAGCTAAACCCCAGTTTGTATAAAGTGAACCCCAAAGTTTACCAGGGAGATTTTGTCGCAATTTTAATTGTTCTTGATAACGTTGGTAACAACTAGGAGTTATAAATAAATCATTTACTCTAATTCCCCAACGAGAAGAATTTTCGATTAAATTTAATGTTGTCGATTCTAAGCGATCAATATCTCGTAATTTAAAATACCGTTCTATATTTTGATCTTTGACTGTATCAATTGCCTTTTCTAATAATTGTTTTAAATTAGTAGTAACTTCTGCTAAATTAATTTCATTACTTGATATCCAAGGAAGATCTTTAAGAGACGGATCTATACTAATATTAGCTAACGCTGCGGAACCAGCAACAATCCAGTCTTCAAGAGTATTAGCATCAATTTGAGCGCGGTAATAAGTCGCTACAGCCCAATTATGTAAAGAAGTAATATCTAACTGTTTCCGCCAATTTTGTTCTGCTGCAATGGTGATTTTTTCCCAATCATAATTTTGCCATTCCTCCGCTTGTATGCGCGGTTGGATGTGGAGTTCTAAGTTAGATTTAACTAATGGTTCGTTGCTATATTTTTGAATAAATGCTATACTAGATGTTTGTGCAGCATTTAAATTACCACTATCAACTAATTGCTCAATTTCTTGTACTTTCAGCAAGCGATCGCGCTCTGCTAAAATTGCTATAATATCACGCTGTTCCTTTACCTGAAGATCGGATAAAGATTCCCATTCTCGATCTGCTTCTTCTAAATAACCTTGCTGCGCTAAAGCAAAACCCCGAATATATGTTGCTTGCTCATGCTCAACATCTTTTAACAAAGAAATTGCTGTTTCCCAATTTTGGCTTTTAATTTCTAATATTGCTAAACGAATCTGGCATTCTGTAACATCGTAAAATAAATTTTTAGCTTCTCTATAATTATTGAGAGCAACAAAGAAATAACCTTCTTTCTCTGCTAGTAATCCCGCCCGAAACTTTTCTCTACCTTCAAGAGTTTTCTGGATACTTTCTAGTAATTCAAGACCATCTGAGCGGGAAAATTTAGTTAATGCTGATTCCAGCAGTGCGATCGCCACTCTTAATTTACCATCATTTGAAGCTTGCTCTGCTTCAGACAAGGTTTTTTCATAAGTTTCTTCCGCAACAATCTGAGATGAGCAATGAGCTATTGCCGCTTCTACATCAGTAG
>JBARVL010000206.1:0-2323 GCA_049646245.1 Crinalium sp.
GTTAACTCAGGCTAATTTAGAAGCTATTTTACAAGAAGCCCGCGCTTGCTTTTTATACGAAGATGCCCCTGATTATCTAGCTATACTAGAACAGGGAATTGAACGATTAAAATCTGGCGATGCTGCAATTAATTTGCAAGCTGAATATAAAAATTTAATGCTTGCAGCACACACGATTAAAGGTGGCGCAGGTTTATCTGAGTTGCATACTCTTAGTCAAATTGCTCATAAGTTAGAAGATTTGTTACAAGCATTACTAGAAGGGCGCGTAGCAGATTTGGATTTGGCTTATGAGTTATTGAATTTGGGTGTTGAGCAAATTAGCGATTTAATTGCTGAAGCTAGTAGTAGTCAAAATATTACCGTAAGCGAAGATGCACTTTTACCTCTGGTGACAGCACTAGAAGATTTTCTGAATCATCTTTCTAAGAAGAATGCTAATCTTTCTGGAAATGCTCAGGGTAATGGGGCGAAAAGTAATGTTAATTCCTCACTTATAAAAATAGCGTTAGAGCTTGATTTAGAAGATTGTTTGCAAAGAGTTGAAAAGTTATTAACTGCGCCTGGTAATACTCAAACAGCTATTCTGCATGATGCTTTAAATAATTTGGTAGAAGAATGTTTACTTTTAGGACAAACACTAAGTTTAATTTGGTTAGTTGAGATATCCGATAAAATTAGCAAAGTACTTAAGCAACCACAAACATCTTTAGTCACAGTAGCGCCAAAGATAATTAATTATATTCGACAGAAGCGATCGCAAACTCTCAACCCAACACCACCACAACCTACAAAGTCAGTCAAGAAGAAAGAAGATTTACCACCACAGATAAACACAGATAAACACAGATTAAGTACTGAGTCATCTGTTGTTAGTGTTAATAATCAAGCAGATAATAATAGTAAAACTACAGATATACATAATTTTAGCTTAAATTTGCGAATTCCGGTTACTAAGTTGGATCGGATGAGTAATACAGTTGGTGAGTTGCTAATTAATCACGAAAGCCTTTATTTATATCAGTCGCAACTTCATCAAGTTAGTTTAATGTTGAAAAAACAAACTCGACAAATGGAGCCACTTCGCCAACAAGTAAAGGAATTTTACGATCAAATGGCAACACCGTTGTTATCTGGTAGTAAGCTGGATGGTGAGGATTATTTAAAACTAAATGGTAGAAGTTCTATAGATGCTGAGTTTGATGCTCTGGAATTAGATCAATATACAGGAATTCATACAACTTTACAAGATTTTCAAGAAGTAATGGTGCGGGTTGAGGAAAGTCATTCAGATCTAGATTTGCTGACTCGTGAATTACAGGAAAGTTTGCAATTATTACATCAGCAATTAGATAGTTTACGCACTGATTTAACTGAATCTAGATTAGTTCCCTTTAAAACCTTAACTGATAGATTCCTAGCACCTTTAAAAATGCTCAATGAGCGGTATAAAAAATCCGTTATCTTAGAGGTCACAGGTGAAGATACGCTGATAGATCAAGTAATTTTAGAGCAGTTACAAACACCTTTAACTCATTTGTTACGAAATGCTTTCGATCATGGAATTGAAAGCAACAATGAAAGGTTGAAAATAGCTAAACCAGCAAATGCAAAAATTACTTTGTCCGCAGTATTTAAAGGTAATCAAGTATTAGTTGAAATTGCCGATAATGGTCGGGGGATTGATTACCAAAAAATTTATCAAAAAGCTGTAAAAATGGGTTTGTGCCGTTTAAAGTTTAATGAGTTAAGTAAAGAGGAAATAATCGAATTTTTGTTTATGCCTGGTTTTTCTACTGCTGCAACAGTAACGGATATTTCTGGCAGAGGGGTAGGATTAGATGTAGTGCGATCGCAAGTTTCCCGACTACAAGGTTCAGTTAAAGTCAAAACGGAATTAGGACAAGGAACAACTTTTACAATTACTGTTCCTTTAACACTTAGTATTTTACCATTATTACTTTGCCGATGTCAGCAACAAACATTAGCAATTCCATCAATCAATGTTTTAGAAATTGTTCACTTAGCTGAATATTGCGATCCTAGCCTAGCATTGCCTGATAGTATAAATTGGCGCGAGCATCACATCCCTCTATTTTCATTAATAAATTTACTTCCCTACACCCAAAAAGATTTAATCTCAACCTCCAGCAGCTTCAATCCTCTAGGAATTGTTTTAGACGTAGAAGGTGAATTAATTGTTGTAGCTGTAGATGCGCTAATTGCAGAAAAAGAACTGGTTTTAAAACCTTTTGATAAAACTATTCCTATACCTGCTTATCTTGCAGGATGTACAGTTTTAGGTACTGGTGAAGTTGTACCA
>JBARVL010000207.1:0-6025 GCA_049646245.1 Crinalium sp.
CTACCAGCATCATCAGCTTCCTCCGCCTTTTCCTTAGTCTGTCCCTGCAAACTGCGACGATAGAAAGCTTTGAAACCTTCTGCATATTCTACCCACACCGACCAATAATCTTGTTGAACAAACGTAAGAATTTCTGTTTCTCGCTGGACTAATAGATGTAAAGTTGCACTTTGCACCCTTCCCATTGATTTTGCACCATTATTCAGCGCCCAAACTAAATGCTTACTTCCCTTATAACCAACTAACTTATCTAAACAATCCCTAGCACGACCTGCGGCGATTAAATTTTGGTCTAGGATTTTAGGATGAGCAATTGCTGTCGTTACAGCAGGTTTAGTAATCTCTGCATAAGTAACGCGCTTAGGTTGCTTTAATCTTAATTCTTGCGCTAAATGCCAACCAATTGTCTCCCCTTCTCTATCTGGGTCAGTTGCAATATAAACTTCACTTACTTGCTTAACAGCTTGTTTTAGTTCTGAGATAACTTTCCTAGCACGTTCATTTCTTGCTTCATAACGACAGCGCACTTTTTCCCCATCTAAATCAAACCCTAAAGCATCTTCCCCATCATCTGCTAACTCTCTAATATGTCCCATACTAGCTTTAACAATCCAACCAGATCCCAAAATTTGGCTTAACTTTTTTAGCTTTCCAGGAGATTCAATTAGTAAAAGTTTTGTCATAATAATTATCAATTATCAATTCAATAATATTGCATCTAGCCGTTCACATAAAAAAACTTAAGAAAAATTTTTTATGTGAAGTCCTAACTTCAGTTTGGGAGGAAGTAGATAGACATAAATAAAAGTATAGCTATTTTACCAGTCACAAAACACCCGTCCCCAATTCCAGTAATCGTTATTTAACGTTTAATTTTACCCACATACTTAATTGCTATGTAAAGCGCCAACCTCATTTTTAGGGTAATTGTTAATTGTTAATTGATAATTGTTAATTGATTATGGCATAGTCAAAAGGCAACAATTAAGGTACACAATGAGCAATACACCTAAAATACTGGCATTTGCTGGCAGCACTCGTTCTGGTTCCCTTAACAAACAGCTAGTAAAAATAGCAGCTAATGCAGCTAGGAATGCTGGCGCTGAAGTAACATATATAGATTTACGTGATTTTCCGTTGCCCTTATATGACGGCGACTTAGAAGCTGCTGAGGGTATGCCAGAGAATGCTCGTAAATTAAAGCAAATTATGTTAGAACATCAAGGACTGCTAATTGCTTCACCTGAATATAACAGTTCTATCTCTGGTGTACTAAAAAATATGATTGATTGGGTTTCGCGCCCAGAAGGTAATGAACCACCATTAGTGGCTTTTGCTGATAAAGTAGCAGCAATTATGAGTACCTCACCAGGCGGTTTGGGTGGAATACGTGGTTTAGTGCATTTGCGTTCAATATTGGGAAATATCAAAGTTTTGGTACTACCAGATCAGTATGCTTTGCCTAACGCTTTCCAGGCATTTAATGAAGATGGCACATTAAAAGATATTAAACAACAACAGACTATTGAGCAAATTGGTAGCAAACTAGCTACAGTACTAGCAAAATTAGTAGCTTGAATTTAACACTAGCTAGGAGTAAACAATGACACAATCACTTAACATCAGCATCTTAGTCAAACTAATTTTACTCCTAGCCAGTAGCATGACTGTCATGGCTGGGGCAACCATTTCGCCTGCGTTACCGAGCATGGCAAAGGCATTTAGCACTACACCGAATGTATCACTTTTAATACCCCTTGTGCTAACTATGCCTGCTTTATTTATTGCTTTATGCGGAGCAGCATCAGGCGCTATAGTTGATAATTGACACTCCCCGCTCTAAAGAGACGGGGATTCTCTAGATTTTCTGCCATATTTTCTAGATTTCCGTTTGTCAGCAATAGTATAATCAGTTAAATTGAACAAACTTAGCTGAACATTCAATTGCTCATAGGCATGGTTCCTGGACTCAACCGCAAAACGCGTGTTGATATCTTCACAGGCGTTACTTTCTCCGAGTCCCGGAGTAGAGTTTTCTTAACTTTTTCGGGGAAAACTAACCCAACTTTTTTAGCTACAATTCTTGATGCTTTTGTATCTGCATGATCTGTATATCCACAGTTAGTGCATAAGAATTTCTCGCCACTGCGATTAGACTTATCAATGTGTTTACATTTAGGGCATTCTTGAGATGAAAATTTGGGGTCAACCGCAATAACTGGTTTACCTAACTTAGTAGCCAACCACGCAATTTTATTAAATAAATCACCCCATCCACAATCAAGAATTACTTTATTTAATCCAGTTTTTGCAGATGCCCCGTTTCTTTGATAACCTCCTTTTCCATCATGTTTAGGTTTGGCACGTTTGACCATGTTTGTTATCTTCAGATCTTCACGTCCAACAGCATCCGCAGTTTTAATAATTTTAGATGCAGCTTGCCAGTTATAACCGTCCCGTTTTTGAGCTAGTTTATGCTGTATCTTGGCTAATTTTTGGTAAGCATTAGTTTTATTCTTAGAACCGTTAATTTTACGACTAGCTGCACGTTGACGTATTCCTAGTCTTCTAGCAGTTCTAGTATTAGTAGTAACTCTAATGTTTTCAATAAAACTACCATCAGATAAGGCTACTAGCCGATTAACACCAACATCAATCCCAACAACAGATTTAATTTCTGCCTTTAGTTTTGGTAGTTCCCCTGGTATTTCTACCAACATCGAAATATACCAGTTATAGCAGTCGCCAAGGCAGTTAAGCCACTTTTTCTCCCACACCCTCAAGGGTGGAGCTATACAAACTAAGCCCGCCTGCGCGGGCTTAATGCCTTAAGCGCCTTGGCAGTTGCTATATCAGCACTGCGTTTAACTGTACAGGTTCTAATCTCCTTGATATCAATGAAGAGAATGTTAATTTGCCATTAAAGCAATTGGTATTAATTTATAGTCTAGCTTTAGGAGGAATGATCATTTTTTACATGATTCCTGTGAAGTTACCCTTCCTCTTATCAGACCTGAAACTAGGTAATGCGGCACAAGCAGGAATGGCGATTGCTTGCAGTACATTAGCTAGTGGCATTACATCAACACAATTTCAAAAAGTGAGAGCAAAATTCAATTTTTCCGCTATTACATCTTTTGTATTTCTATTAAGGGGGATTGGTTATACAGTAATCGCCCTATCTAATACTTATCTACAAATACTGCTAGGATTAATCATCAGTGGCTTGGGAATGGGATTGTTGATACCTAATCTTAATGTTGGCTTGGTAGAAATCATACCTTTAAAATTGCGGGGTCGTGCTGTCGGAGGGCTAACAACGACGATCTTTTTGGGTCAGTTTTTCTCGCCCTTAGTCAGCCAACCAATTAGTAATGCCACCAGTTTAAGCTTTTCTTATCTAATCATGGGGATTTTTATGCTAGTAGTGTCACTAGGTTTTGGTTGGACTCAATTTAAGGCAAAACCCAAGTTATCCTAAGCAAATAAATTAAATAGGACTTACGCCAACCAAGACTGCGTAGGTTTTCAAAGAATTTTTGTTTAGGTAAGCAGAGAGGCAGAGGAAGCAGAGGAAGCAGAGGGGAGCGAAGATATTCTTAACCGAGTAGTATTGGGACGCGATCGCATTTGTTCCTGTTTATCTTTTGACGAAACTCTGAATACAACTAAATATCAATCCTCACTCCTCACTTAAATCAATAAGTTCACATTCACCTATAGCTATAATTTCAGCTATACGACCTTCTTGCTGCTGGTAAGTAAGATAAATATGCAGATAACTTAAGGGTTTTTCAGCCAAACGTTCAGCCCATTCTATTGCTACAATTCCTGCTGGTACTTCGATGTCCTCCCAGTAATTTTCTATATGCAGTTCATTAACATCTTCTGGTTCTAAGCGGTACAAATCTAGATGATATAAAGGTGTTCGTCCAGAAGTGTATTCATTAATTAGAGTAAAAGTAGGACTAACAATTAATTCTTTTATCCCTAATCCTTCCCCTATACCTTGAACTAAAGTTGTTTTACCGCTACCTAAATCTCCTTGTAATAAAATTACACTCCCAGCAGGCAAAGAATGTCCTAGAGAAACTCCTAAATTATGTGTAGCTTTTTGATCTTCAAGAGAAATTTTCAGAGATTTTTTTACCATTAAGTTAATATCCTAATTTTCAGTCTTAAATAATAAGTATGTCAATTTAATTAAATATAAAATGTGATTCTTTAACATCCTCTGCCCCTCTGCCCCTCTGCCCCTCTGCTCCTCTGCTCCTCTGCCCCTCTGCCTCCTCTGCTTCCCAGCATCTGATGTTTTATTAAATCAAGCTACTGATCGAGCATGGGTGCGACTATACCAACGTAGCAATACTCGTGCTAATCTGCGGGAATTGTGTCGCACATAACCTGTTTCCTGGTCTTCATCCATCACATTTGCCAGAACAATCCGCCGCCCTAATTGTGCCACCGCTTCGCGATCTAAAAAAACCGGATAAGAATCTTCTTGAGCGTAGCGAACAAGAGAGTTAGGGGAAGGCGATTTTTTATGTACAAGTACGGCATTAAACAACGGTTGACCACAAGCATGATCAATTGCTCGGATGTGGTCGGAAACGCTGTAACCCTGTGTTTCACCAGGTTGAGTCATAATATTACAGACATAAATGCGAGGAACTAGACGAGATGCGATCGCTTCCTTAATTTCTGGAACCAACAAATTAGGAATCACACTCGTATAAAGACTTCCAGGCCCAATAATAATATAATCTGCTTCCTGAATTGCTTTTATAGCTGCTGGTAATCCAGGTGGATTGGCAGGAATGCAGCCAATCTTAATAATTTGACCTCCGGCTTCCGTAATACTAGATTCTCCCTGTATTATTCGCCCATCCGCTAACTCAGCCCACAACCGCACATCACACAAAGTTGCAGGTAACACACGCCCCCGCACTGCTAAGACTTTGGAACTAGCTGCTATAGCTTGCTCCAAATCCCCTGTAACCTCACTCATCGCCGTCAAAAATAGGTTGCCAAAACTATGACCAACCAAACCATCTCCGGCGCGGAACCTGTATTGAAATAATTCTGTTAATAACTTCTCTTCATCTGCCAACGCCGCCAAACAATTACGGATATCTCCAGGCGGTAACACTCCTATTTCCCGCCGTAAGCGACCAGAAGACCCGCCATCATCAGCCACAGTCACAATCGCAGTAATATTAGCACTAAACTCCTTTAGCCCCCTTAATAACGTAGAAAGTCCGGTTCCACCTCCAATCACTACAATTTTTGGTCCTCGGTTTAACCGACGATGGGCAAGTAACACATCAATTAGTTGTTCGTCCCCATCTGGTTTTAAGACCTCTGTAATTGCTCCGAGAGAACGAGTTTGTCCCCAAAATATTAAGAACAAACCACTAAGAAGCGCGATCGGACCTGATACAAAACTAGGGACAATCGTAGCAGCTTGCTCTAAAATTCTTCCCACAAACTGAATGAACCAGGCAATTGGCGTTAACTTCACCCAAATTGCCACACCCAAGCTTGTCAGCAGAACGCCACCCGCGCTTAAGAGTAACCAGCGTTTTATTAACAGTCCAGGAGATAACCACTTAAACCATCTGTGGACGCGCCGGGGCGTTCTAGGCTTAAACTCCCAATTAATCCGCGACTCGTGTTGAATAGAGCGTAGGGCTTGTTTGAATATACCAATAGACATTGCCAATTCCTGGAGAACAAAAAGGTGGGAATAACTATAAGGCGTTCATGTTAACAACTCAGAGCCTTAACTCAATTTGACAGGCTGTGTAGCGTTATTGCCATAAAACTTATTTATCCAAAAGCATACATTTTTCCATCAGGCTTGAGATGTAACCAAAGCAACGTTAGCTAATGTGACTCTAATTACAGTACAGTTGCGATCGCGATCGCACAGGACAATAAGTATTACAAGAGAGCAACATTTCCCTATATTAAAATCTATGGAAAAGCGCATTTTAGGACTAGACCCAGGACTGGCAATTTTAGG
>JBARVL010000208.1:0-6271 GCA_049646245.1 Crinalium sp.
TTGAAATTAAAATGGCTCAAGGTGCGAAACCTGGAGAAGGTGGTCAGTTACCTGGGAAGAAGGTTAGTCCTTATATTGCGATGCTGCGCCGTTCTAAGCCAGGGGTGACTCTGATTTCACCTCCACCACACCATGATATTTATTCGATTGAAGATTTAGCACAACTGATTTATGACTTGCACCAAATTAACCCGAAAGCACAGGTTTCGGTGAAGTTGGTGGCGGAAGTTGGGATTGGTACAATTGCTGCTGGTGTTGCTAAGGCTAATGCGGATATTATCCAAGTTTCTGGTCACGATGGCGGGACTGGCGCATCTCCCTTAAGTTCGATTAAACACGCAGGTTCACCCTGGGAATTAGGGTTAACTGAGGTGCATCGAGTATTGATGGAAAATAACTTGCGCGATCGCGTGATTTTACGGGTCGATGGTGGTCTTAAGAGTGGCTGGGATGTCCTTCTAGGCGCTTTGATGGGTGCTGAGGAGTTCGGGTTCGGTTCGATCGCGATGATTGCTGAAGGCTGTATTATGGCGCGGATTTGCCATACGAATAATTGCCCTGTAGGTATAGCTTCTCAACGGGAAGATTTGCGGAAGCGGTTTAGTGGTATTCCAGAAAACGTGGTTAATTTCTTCTACTTTGTGGCGGAAGAAGTGCGGAGTTTGTTAGCGCATCTGGGATATCGTTCTTTAAATGAAATTGTTGGTCGTGCTGATTTATTAACGGTACGTGAAGATAAGCAACTGGCTAAGACTCAATCCTTAAATTTGGATTGTATTACTAAGTTACCAGATACACGGGGCGATCGCTCTTGGTTGAACCATGAAACTGTACATAGCAATGGTGCGGTTTTGGATGACCAAATATTAAACGATCCACAAATTCAAGCTGCTATCCGCGAACATGGTAATGTTGCTAAGACAGTTGCGATCGTGAATACGGATCGCAGTGTGGGTGCGAGAGTGGCTGGTGCGATCGCATCTGTGCATGGTAATAGTGGGTTTGAAGGACAAATTATCCTCAATTTCACAGGAAGTGCTGGTCAAAGTTTTGGCGCATTTAACTTACCTGGAATGACCCTTAAATTAGAGGGTGAAGCTAATGATTATGTAGGTAAAGGGATGCACGGTGGCGAGATTATTATTAAACCACCCGCAGACGCTACTTATCAGGCATCAGATCAGGTAATTGTTGGTAATACTTGCTTGTATGGCGCTACTGGCGGCACTTTGTTTGCTAATGGTAAAGCTGGTGAACGATTTGCTGTGCGTAACTCTAAAGGTCAAGCAGTAATTGAAGGTGCTGGCGACCATTGTTGTGAGTATATGACAGGTGGTGTGATTGTTGTTCTTGGTAATGTTGGTCGCAATGTTGGCGCTGGAATGACAGGCGGTTTGGCTTACTTCTTAGATGAGGATAATAGTTTTGCTGCGAAAGTTAACCCAGAAATTGTTAAGATTCAACGAGTAACTGCGCCAGTTGGTGAACAACAATTAAAGGAATTAATTGCTACTCATGCAGAACATTCTGGTAGTGAGAAAGCGAAAATGATTTTTGATAATTGGGCGGAATATTTGCCTAAATTCTGGCAGGTTGTACCACCTTCTGAGGCTGATTCGCCGGAAGCAAATGCTGAAGCTGCTGATGAGTTGGTGGCTGTGAAGGCATAGTGGCAACGGATTTTGTAACGGATTAAACGGATAATTTGTTGGTGGGTGGCTAAAGTCACCCATTTTTATTATGCAACTAAGCTAGTGAACATGGTTCTTTCTTACGTGCTAATATAGATGTTGAGAATTTGTTATAATTTAAGCTTGTCTTTACAATAATGCTTTTAAAATGGAGGAAGTAAAACTAAAATTTATTGATTTATTTTCAGGTATTGGCGGTTTTAGATTAGCTTTTGAAAAAGCTGGTTATCAGTGTGTATATTCATGCGAGATTAATTCCGCCTGTCAAGAGGTATATTTAAATAATTTTGGTGAACTTCCAGTAGATGACATTACAAAAATTGATATTAACGCCATACCATATTTTGATGTTTTAACGGCTGGTTTCCCCTGCCAACCTTTTAGTATTTGTGGGAGAAGGCAAGGATTTCAAGACACTAGAGGGACACTATTTTTTCATATTTGTGAAATCATTGAATCCGTAAATCCTCCTGTAGTTTTGCTGGAAAATGTCAAACATCTACTGCATCACGATCAAGGCAGAACTTTAGAAGTTATTTTATACTCTTTGGAAGATTTGGGATATATAGTTAATTACCAACTAATTAATGGTAAAGATTTTGGCTTACCTCAAAATAGAGAAAGAGTAATAATAATTGCTGCCAAATATAATAAATTTGATTTTAATCTACTTGAGAAAGTTTTCCCCGAACAAAAGTTAAAAAATTTTTTAGATAAATCCGGTCAGTTTGAATATTTAGACTCTCAAGAATATACTCTGATAGATCACCCAAAAAAGCAAAGTTCCGGCTTAATTTTTGTAGGTTATCGTAATAAAAATATTTGGAAAACAGGAATTAGACCCAATACAGAACATTTGTCAAGAGTTCACCACCAACCAAATAGGATTTACTCTGTAGAAGGGGTACACCCAACAATACCTTCTCAAGAAACATCGGGGAGATTTTTTATATATATTCCAGAAGAAAACCGTGTTCGGAAATTAACTATTAAAGAATGTTATAGAATAATGGGTTTCCCTGATAATTTCAGGAAACATAATAATTTATCTGAATGTTATAAGCAAATTGGTAATTCGGTTTGCATACCATTAATATATCAACTGGCTGTTCAATTAAAAAAACAAATTTTTTACTCTCAAAGCTTTTCATTTTTAAAGAAAAGCTTTCAGAACAAATTAGAAAATACACAACTACAAATACCAGTCTTTAGTACCATGACACATCGAGATAAGCTTTTGCAAATATATCAATATATCATTGTACAAAATAATTTATTCAAAGATACTTTACCCCAGAAATATAAAAACTATGTGTATGAGATTGCTCAAAGCTGTTTTACCAATAAAGGAGTTTATACTGTTTTAGTAACTTTATTAACTCATAAAGTTCTGTTTCCACAGCAAGATATTAGATTTCACCAAGCAGAAATGGAAGGAGGATTTTCAGGTAGAACCATAGATACCAAATATATTACTCCTACATTGAAAGAATTAGGTTTTCCGGCAATGGCAGAAAGCGGCTGGTTAACTCGTTCTCTTGAACAACCTTATCCTTATACTTTAGATTATAACGGTAAAATAACTCCTAAATCAGTCAAAACTGCATTTTTAAATATTGTAGATTTTATTCAAAATAATCCAGAGCAATCTGAAGAAATATTAACACTGATTTTAAAGCTAGTTAGAGATATACAAGACTCTAATAAAGTTGAAATTATTAAATTAGTCAATCCAGATCTGCTAGACATAAAAAGTATAGTTAATGCTTTAGAAAAACATTTTGATTATAAATATGAGACTTATGGAGCCTCAAAGTTGCCAGTGCTGGCATTTTATGCAATTTACCAAATATTATTAAGGGAAATTGAAAGGTATAAATCCTGTAAATTAAAAAAATTAGGCAGTCATACAGCTTCTGATCGCACTTCAGGCAGTGCAGGAGATATTGAAATATTTGACGCTAATAATCAACTTATTGAAGTTCTAGAAATTAAAGTTGGAAAAGAAATTACTTTACAGATGCTAAATATTGCTAAAGATAAAATTTTTCAACACAATCCTAAGAGATACTGTATTTTTTCTACACAGGACATGAAAGCGTCAGAATCAGATCGAATTGCTGAAGCGATCAAAGAAGTATCTTTAAATCATGGATGTCAAATTATAGTTAATGGAATTATTCCGACAATTAAATATTATTTAAGATTGATAATGTCACCCAGCGATTTTGTTGAGGGATATTCAAGGTTAGTGGAATTGGATGATGAAATCAAGACTATACATAAGCAGAAATGGAATAAAATTCTGGAAGAATTAATTTCCTCTGATACTTAGTATTTAAAAGCGGTTTCAGATGATATTGAAGAACTCCGCAGTAAAATGCAGGAATACATCAACAATGGCTGCCGTTTAGGTTGGTTGATCGATCCTAGAACTCGACAAGTAGAAATTTATCGCCCTCATCAACCTGTGGAAGTTTTACAAGCTCCCTTTACTGTTTCGGGTGAAGATGTTTTACCTGGATTTATACTCAATCTACAATTACAGCAGTTCCTTCTGTTATGAGGTACGGTCAGAAATTACCAACATTATTTCTTACAGTCGCTACCACTATATTGGGTGTACCTCACTACTGCGGGAACTGCTGTAATTTTTGCTACGAGTTGATGACCTTTCTACTTTTTTGTGTTTAAAGATGTAGAGGAATTAGTAATTGGGGTATCAGTAGATTTTTTAGCTAGTACCTGTTGTTCTTGTTCCTGTAGATCTAGCAATTCTGGTACGGTGACAAATTTATAACCGCGCTTTTTCAGTTCAGAAATAATTATGGGTAATGCTTTAATTGTATGAGCGCGATCGCCTCCGCCATCGTGCATCAACACCATACCGCCTGGTTTCGCGTCTTTAAGTACATTTCTAACCAACCCAGGTACAGATGGGCGGCTATAATCTTTTGAGTCTGACGACCACATTGCTACGAAGTATTTATGCTTTTTAGCATAGTCAACTACTCCATTGTTCATTAAACCACCAGGTGGACGAAATATAGCGGGTTTTAATCCTGTAATTTTGTAAATTAGTGCCTCTGTATCCTCAACTTCACGAGCCGCATCCGCAGGACTCATGCGACGATAACGATGGCTCCAAGTATGATTAGCAACAGCGTGACCATCTAGTACTACTTGTTGGGCAATTTGAGGATATTCTTTCAGGGGTTGCCCTACCATAAAGAATGTTGCTTTAATATTATCTTTTTTCAGAATTTCTAATATTTTTAAAGTACTGTGTGGCCAAGGACCATCATCAAAAGTAAGGGCGATCGCTTTTTCTTTACTACCTAGTTTTACTTGTTTAAGAACTTGCCCTTGAAAAGAAGCTGGAATTAAAACATTGAAAATTTCTGTTTTAGCTGTTTGCTCCCATTGTCCAATTACTTGGCTTAAACTTTGATTAGTTGGTTTAATTGCTTGTTTAATCGCTTGCTTAATAATTGGGCTAGGTGGCTTTTTATCACCGTAATCGCTACTTTTGGGAATAATATCTTTGTCGGGTAAATTATTATATTTACTGTTTTTTTGCTGGAAAGCATTTAGCTGGTCTTGTGTGGTGACTGCCTGATCGTTAGATAGCTGCCAGTATAGAATCAGAAGACCAAGTATACCAATAGAAGTAACCGCAAGAGCTAATCCCCAATCGCCGAATCTCTTGCCTACCTTAAAAAACATATAACGCTTTCCCAAGTGAATTATTCCTTAACTGTTAACAATTGTCTAAAACCAAGTAAATACCTGCAATAATTAAGTCAATGAAGTTCTCCTAATAGTTGTTGTATCCAATCCCGTTAATTGTTAATTGTTAATTGTTGTTCGTACAAACTTATAATCTGATTGATAACTTCTGTAATAGTCAAATTATCTGTTGTAATCTCGATGGCATCAATAGCTTTGCGTAGAGGCGCAAAAGTACGGTTACTGTCGCTCATATCACGTTCTTGAATCAACTCTTCTAATTCCTCTAAAGAGATATTTTTTTGACCTTGTTTTTGCAAATCTTTTAGCCGCCGACGCGCTCTTTCTTTCACGGAAGCAGTTAAAAATATTTTTAATTCAGCATCGGGAAAAACGTTAGTACCAATATCTCGACCTTCAGCAACGATACCGCCTTTTTTGCCGATATTTTGCTGTTGTCTGACGAGTTCAGTACGAACAGAATGCAAAGCTGCGATCGCAGATACTTGTGCTGTCACTTCCATTGAGCGAATTGCAGAAGTAACATCATTATTATTGATAAAAATTTTGGGGCTTGATTCATTTTGTTGATTTTCTACAAATTTGATCTGACATTGGCTAACTAATTCTGCGATCGCACTTTCGTCATCCAAGGCTATTCCTGATTGTAAAACTAACCACGTTACAGCCCGATACATTGCCCCAGTATCTAAGTACAGCAGTCCTAGCTGTTTAGCAACTTCACGAGTAACTGTAGATTTTCCGGCACCAGCAGGGCCATCAATTGCTACAATCGGTTGACGATTGCGTAAGATGATGTTGTCAATCAACCGAGTAGAATTAATTTTAGC
>JBARVL010000209.1:0-1829 GCA_049646245.1 Crinalium sp.
GTTGCATTCTTTCTGGGCGAAAAGTCAACGGCAGATCCAAAAATATCGTGTAATTTTCAGTTATTGCAAAATCGTGCATCATCACACCCACTGGTAAATCAATGGGTACTGTCCGCAACAATTCACCCTCTGCTGATACCACACTATATTTAACAAACGGTGGTGCAAATAGCGAATAGCCAAAAAACATCATTTCCCCAGTAACGGGGTCTACCTTGGGATGTGCAGTAAAGGCAGATTTTAGCTGACCATTATATGTATAACCGCCAATTGTATCTAAATCAGGCAACTTAATCGCGTGAGGTTCCCCCCCTTCCCACAGCGCCATAAACTGTCCCGCGTGCCATACTAAAGCCGTGTTAGCAACATTCTTGAAAGCACCATGAGGATTATTAGGTTGCGGTGGTTCTAACATTCCCGACCAAATTGCATGACCTGCATCATGTTCAATCTGATATCCCTTAGTGCGTACAAAGCGGTTGCAGTAAGAAGCTTTACCATTGCTAATACGCACCCCATGCAACATTCCATCCCCATCAAACCAATGATACTTTCCAATCGGGGGAAACTGAGGATTCGGACCATTGCGGACAAACATCCCCGATAATTGTTTGGGTAGTTCACCAATTACTTTAATATCTGCTGTGATTTCTTTGCTGACTGGAGCAAAGTTACCTTCTAGATAAGGATTAACTGCTGAGATCACCATTTTCGGTACTTTTTGCCCTTTATCCCTGAATTTTAGCCAGTTTGGTTGTTGGCTTTGATTTTTTACTGGTATTGACCATACTGACACAGCTATATTAAGTACAGCCTATGACTAAGGCAATAAATTGGCGATCGCAATTACCATGATAGATATAAATACCATCACTTACTAAAATATTAAAATTACTTCTTCTCTTGCATACAAGCACATCTTCATGCTTATAATCTTTCTGTGAAAAACAAAAATTATGGATGTTAAATGCACAAAATTATCGGTTTAACTGTTGGGCTAATCACAGCAACAACTTTCTTAAGCAATATTAGCGTTTCAGCTAAAGTCCCTACGCTTTGGGTGAGAATACTAACAGTTCCAAATGCTCAAGATGGTTCTTCCGGCGTATATTTTGTTAATGAATCTTCTGTTATAAGTGGAAAACCATTACGTTATTTTTGGGCAAGTTTACAATTTGATCAACCTGTACCAATGAAACGTGGCAATCAATCTGTTTTAGCTTATAAAGCTATTTCTTTTAGATCCGTTAATTGCAATCGAAAAGCTGATTATAGAGTGTATAAAAATGCTTGGTTTGATAAAAATGACAAATTAATTAAGAGGGATAATTCTACAAATCCTCGTGGAGAAGTGATCGAATTAAATTTATTAGGAGACAAAGCAGCCGTTAACTATGTATGCTCTCGTAAACTAATTTCATAACTGAATAATTCTGCCAGCAGAATATGGTTGAGAACAAACGAACCTTGATTGAATAAATGTTTCTATCTAGTTAATAAAACCATAATCTGCCGTCAATCAAAGTGATATTTAATGTAAGCAATACTCACGAAGCTAGGAGTTAATCATCTTTTTAGCTTTGGCTAAATGTTTGTAACAACCAGCGAGTAATTTCCCCATCATCCTGAGTTTGACTGCGTTGTAAAGCTTCTTCTACAAAAGCAATAGTTAACCCTGGTAATACCTGCGACTCCTGAATTTCTCCACTACGTCCCTGTGATATGCCAAAACCAATGATATCCCCAGTATTGGTATCAGCTACCCAATATTCTTGCACTCCCAACCGTTCATAAAGTAACCGCTTTCTCCCTAAATCATCATTAATAGA
>JBARVL010000210.1:0-4721 GCA_049646245.1 Crinalium sp.
TGGTGCGTTACGCAGAAGCGATCGCACCATGTAATAGCTATATTGTCAGCTATCATAATTAAAATGTGCTATCAAGCTCAACTCTCAAAAGCACAAGCTCTCACTGGGGCAGTGTAACCAGTTAAGAATTAAGTCTCAAGCCCTAAAAATTGAATTATGTTTGACGCACTAGCTGAAAGTTTAGAAGATGCCTGGAAAAAACTGCGGGGTCAGGATAAAATCCGTGAGTCCAACATTCAAGAAGCCCTGCGGGAAGTTCGTCGCGCCTTATTAGGGGCAGATGTAAATCTCCAGGTAGTTAAAGATTTTGTAGCCGAAGTCGAAACTAAGGCACTGGGAGCGGATGTCATTGCGGGTGTTAGACCTGACCAGCAGTTTATCAAAATTGTCTACGATCAACTCGTCGAGGTGATGGGGGAAACAAATGTTCCCCTAGCAAAAGCAGAAACATCGCCCACAGTTGTATTAATGGCAGGGTTGCAAGGTACTGGTAAAACCACAGCGACCGCAAAACTAGCTTTACATCTGCAAAAACTAGAACGCCGCACACTTTTGGTAGCGACAGACGTATATCGACCAGCAGCTATTGACCAGCTAGTAACATTAGGTCAACAAATTGATGTACCTGTGTTTGAAATGGGTACAAACACAGACCCCGTAGAAATTGCGCGTCAAGGGGTTGAAAAAGCTAAAGAAATGGGTGTTGATACCGTCATTATCGACACTGCTGGTCGTTTGCAAATTGACGAAAATATGATGGGCGAGTTAGCCCGCATCAAAGAAATTGTCCAACCACACGAAACTTTGTTAGTAGTGGATGCGATGACGGGTCAAGAGGCGGCAAATCTTACCCGCACATTCCACGAACAAATAGGCATTACTGGGGCTATCCTAACTAAATTGGATGGGGATACTCGCGGTGGTGCGGCGCTTTCAGTTAGACGGATTTCTGGTCAGCCGATTAAGTTTGTAGGCGTGGGTGAAAAGGTAGAAGCGTTGCAACCTTTCTATCCTGACCGGATGGCATCGAGAATCCTGGGAATGGGAGATGTTCTCACTTTAGTAGAGAAAGCCCAAGAGGAAATAGATCTTGTAGACGCAGCAAAAATGCAAGAGAAAATGATGTCTGCGAAGTTTGACTTCACAGATTTTCTCAAGCAGATGCGGTTGCTGAAGAATATGGGATCGCTGGGGGGAATGCTCAAGATGATTCCAGGGATGGGCAAACTATCTAATGAGCAGTTGAGCCAGGGAGAAACTCAGCTAAAGCGTGCTGAGTCGATGATTAACTCAATGACGAAAGAAGAACGCGGTAATCCTGATTTATTATCGAGTTCTCCCAGCCGTCGGCGTAGGGTTGCTCGTGGTTGCGGTTATGCAGAATCTGATGTCAGCAAGCTGGTGAGTGATTTTACCAAGATGCGATCGCTCATGCAGCAAATGAGCCAAGGCGCAATGCCATCAATGCCTGGAATGCCTGGATTATTTGGTGGTATGGGAGGTGGCAACCGGATGGCGCAACCTGGTTGGCGCGGTCAGCAAGGTGGCGCAGGCAAGCAAAAGAAGAAAAAGGACAAAAAAAAGAAAGGCTTTGGGACTTTGTAGAATGTAGAGACGCGAAATTTCGCGTCTCTACAAGGTTTTAGGTAACGCTTTAGCTTTTTTAATATAAGTGTATGGGCTTTGGTGTTAGGATAGTCTATCCACTGATCAAAGACTGGACAATTAATAGCTAATAGCTGTTTGCTAATAGCTTAGAATCATAACTAGAGAATTATTCCTCAAAATGGTCAAACTAAGATTAAAGCGATTTGGTAAGAAACGGGAAGCAAGCTATCGGCTGGTAGCAATGAATAGTGATACCCGCCGTGATGGGCGACCTTTGGAAGAACTGGGTTTTTACAACCCCAGAACAGATGAAGTTCGGTTGAATGTCGAAGCAATTGTGAAACGACTCAAAGAAGGCGCTCAACCAACCGAGACGGTACGCAGCATTCTGAGAAAAGCCAATGTCCTTGAACAAGTCCGTGCCTGAGCAATCGGCTATTTATTCCCAACGATCAAACCATCAGCCAAACTACTCTGAATTGGTGCGCTTTTTGCTACAGCCGTTTTTAGATGCGCCGAATTCACTAAGCTTAGACTGTGAAATGTTAAATGGACAGTCGCGGGTGTGGATTCGGCTGGCAATTGATGCAGCAGATAAGGGACGTGCATTTGGTCGTGGTGGGCGCAACATTCAAGCAGTGAGGACGGTGATTGAAGCCGCAGCTAAAACTGCGGGTCAATCTGTCCATTTGGATATATATGGTAGCAATGCTGGTGCAGTAGAGCGCGATAGCAGCGAGATGGAATCTGAGAGTAAACCTGCTCCGAGAATATCTCCACCTCGCCCGTCATCTGCACCCAAACCTGCTATTAAATCGCGCCCTCAATTCCCTTAAAACAATTAACAATTAACAATTATCAATTAAGAATGCTCGATTACCTCACAATTCAATACGCGGCGCTTGAAATAAAGAAGAATTTTTTGATTTTTTCTAACTCAAGGTAAAGGGCAAGTAGACTGGTAATTGATAATTGATAATTGATCAACGCCCCACTTGTAATATCAGGTGGGGTAATTTCTTAAGTACTTACGCATTTGTTTAAAAGTGAAAGTACTAGACTGAACAAAAAATGATTACAATATATGATATCATAGTATGATAGCTTAAACTATAAGTATGGAACGAGAAGCTGTTACTGTCCGTATTCCTGGCGACCTACTTCATCAAGCAAGGCAGCTTAGGGAGGGCAGCGAGTCTTTTAATGAGATGGTTGTCGAAGCGATCGCTCGTGAGGTGCGACGAAGACAATCCCTAGCAGCCCATCAACGCATTGTGGCTCGTAGTGCCGAAGTGGAAGCCAAAACAGGTATTCAATCAAGCTCTGTTGATTTGATTCGTCAGCTTCGAGGCGGTGAGGGATGGCGTGACTAAGTGTATCGACACCAGTGTTTGGATTCCTTATCTTGTGCCGGAGACACTGCAACCCCAAGCCAGAAAATTAATTATTCCCTTGCTAACATCGAATGTGCGTTTAGTTGCTCCAGCATTTGCCTGGGCTGAAGTTGGCTCGGTGTTACGAAAAAAAGTGAGGTTGGGAGCAATTACCGCAATAGAGGCAGAGGGATTTTATGATGACTTTTGCCAAATGCCTGTTGATTACCTTGATAGCGACGCTATTCGCACAAAAACATGGGAAATAGCTAAACAGTTCTCCTTGGCAACTCTTTATGATGCTGCTTTTTTGGCAGTTGCCGAGCTAGAATCAGCCGAACTGTGGACAGCAGACCAATCTTTGCTCAACACTCTTACACCATGCCCAACCTACGTTCAAAAACTGGATGGCTAATCAAAACTCGAACAGGATGATTTATCCTAGCGTCGCCAGAAAGTCACGCGGGTTACGCCTGCCTTTATATATTTGGCGGTGTGGCGATTATGTCACCATAGAAGGAACATAAGGCACGGAGGGAGCAAATGACAGCATGACAACAGAATTAACAACAATTGAACTGCCAAGTATTGAAAGCGCGATCGCCATTTCAGGTACTAGGGAAGAAAACTTAAAAATTCTGTCGCAACATACGGGGGCGAAATTAGCCTTGCGTGGGCAAGAATTAATGATTTCGGGAACGCCTCAACAGATTGAACGTACTACAGCAATAGTGCGATCGCTCCAACCGTTGTGGAAAGAAGGAAAGCGAATCTCGAAAGTTGATATCCGCACAGCTTGCTACGCCATAGATACAGGGCGCTTAGATGATTTGCAATCCATGCAGCATCAAGTCCTAGCACGCACCCGTCGTGGTGAAGAAATTAGGGCAAAAACCATCCGCCAATGGCAATATATTCAAGCAGTACGCACACACGATCTCACCTTCTGTATTGGTCCAGCAGGAACCGGAAAGACATTTTTGGCAGCAGTCTTAGCCGTGCAAGCTTTGCTTAATGATGAATATGAAAGAATAATTCTCACCAGACCAGCAGTAGAAGCGGGTGAAAAACTGGGATTTTTACCAGGAGATTTGCAAGCTAAAGTCGATCCCTTTCTGCGTCCTCTTTACGATGCTTTAAATGAATTTATCGATCCTGAAAAAATTCCGAGTTTAATGGAACGCGGAGTAATTGAAGTAGCTCCACTAGGTTATATGCGAGGTCGTACCCTGAGCAACGCCTTTGTGATCGTGGATGAAGCCCAAAATACCTCCCCTGCACAGATGAAAATGCTGTTAACTCGTTTGGGTTTTCGTTCTCGGATGGTCGTGACTGGCGATCTTACCCAGACAGATTTGCCAAATAATCAAGAATCGGGTTTATCTCTTGCCGAGAAAATTCTCAAATCTGTAGCAGGAATCGCTTTCTGCCACCTCTCTAGTAGTGATGTCGTTCGTCATCCACTAATAGAAAGAATTGTGGCAGCTTACGAGCATTATGAGAAGAAATAGTTTTCAATTAAGTTGGAGAGTAGTTTGCCATCGGCTCATTGGGAACAATAACACAGTGAGTTAAATTTGTACGATACTCAAGAGTTCCCAAAAACTTCTCTAACCCCCACTTCTGCATTCGAGAAACAAGTATGACAGCCGCATCTTCCAAACTGTCCGATACAATCCATCAGGGAACCACAATTGATATTGATGTGGTTTCCGAAGTTGAAAACCAGGGTGTAGAGCC
>JBARVL010000211.1:0-5601 GCA_049646245.1 Crinalium sp.
TGATATCCGTCCTAGCGACGCTCTACAAGTATTTACTTTAGCTGATGATTATTCATTTGGAATTTTACAGTCTAGTATCCACTGGGTTTGGTTTACTGCTCGTTGTTCTACATTAACTGAGCGATTCCGTTACACATCTGAAAGTGTATTTGATACATTTCCTTATCCTCAAAATCCCACGATATCTCAGGTGAGAAGCGTTGCAGATGCGGCTATAAATTTAAGAGAAATTCGCCGCCAAGTAATGAAAAAAAATAATTGGAGTTTGCGAGAATTATACCAAACAATAGATCTACCAGGAGATACAATTTTACACAATGCTCAGGCAAATCTTAATATAGCAGTACGTTCAGCTTATGGAATGGAGCTAGATGAAGATCCTCTGAGATTTTTATTTGAACTCAATTTAGAAGTTGCTAATAAAGAAGCTGCCGGAGAAAATGTCTTACCGCCTGGGCTTCCTGATTTTGTGACAAATTATAGCGATTTTATCACCGATGATTGTGTTAGAATGCCTGAAAATAAATAAGCAATTTCATTATTTATAGCAGTTAGCTTTTCAAGTGGCTTGTATTGTTCAAGTTTGACCTATACAACTTGTCCTAAACTTTACTTCAAAATATGATAAATAAATTAGACTAACCGCTATTAACGATTAGCCTATACTCCAGTAAATTACCTAGTTTAAAATCGGCTTACGAGATTGCAAATCAAATTTGTAGCCGTGTGGCAAAATATGCAACTTAGCTCCACAAATCGCTAATGGTTCATCATGTAATAGTTGATCCACATTGCAATGAGTAACGTCTGCAACATCAACAACCGTAACAGCGCCTTCTCCAACTACTTCAAACTTGCCATCACTAACTACGACAGCCGTATTCTCATCAATTCCAAATCCTAATACTGCTGGTTGTTGTGCCAATGCTGAAAGTAAACGCCCCATACGTCCGCGCTGTAAGAAATGTTGATCTACCACCACTCCTGGCAGAAAAGCCATACCTGGTCCCATTTCTACAACATTTACGCGCGGGTTTGTTTCTGAATCTCCTTCAATAATCATAATGTCTGGCATCATGGCAGCCCCTGCGCTAGTGCCACCCACTACTATCCCTTCAGCGTAACGTTTGTGAATAGCTTCATCCAGTTTAGTATTTTTAACTGCTGTGACAATACGAGATTGATCTCCCCCTGTAAAAAATACCCCAGTAGCATTCTCAACTGCTTCTATAGCTTCTGGATCGTTGGAATCTTCTTTTTCAGGTGTGTAAACTACTTTAATATCTTCGGCTCCCAGCCTTTCAAACACATTGGTATAAGTATCTCCAGCTTCTTCAGGGTAGGATGTTGCCACAGTCATCACCACAATTCGAGCTTTAGTACCACCTGCGCGGCGTACAAACTCTCGCAGCACTTTACAATCCCCTTCTTTGTCTTCTGCTCCGCCAATAATTACTAATTGCCCGCTAGGATTATTGGGTATATTTCCACCAGTTTCCATATTTTTCCAGATTTAATTTTGATTAAAGAACTTAATAAAGATAAACTGTTGTTGTTTTTTATTAATTCTAGTGGTTGACTATATAACAGATTAGCTGATGATAAAATTATAGGAAATACTCTTTTAGATATAAAAACTCGTTTTTTAAAATAACTGCCTATGAAAATATGTGGTTAAAATTACTGAAAAATCCAGCAAAGCCTCATTGTGCTGGATTCTTGTTTAGAAAGATAAAAACTATGGCATTAAAACTTAAGCTTGATCTACAATCTCTTTTGCCTTATCTTTGATATCTTCTTTGAGATGAATTGCTGCGGCTTGATCTTGCTTATGATGACCTTCTATTTTATCTTTTTCGCTGCCAGTCATTTCACCCATAGCTGCTTGAGCTTTTCCTTCAATATTCTTGGCTACTGCTTCTGCCCTATCTTCAATACTCATAATTTCCTCTTAATATTTTATTAATTCCTATTTGTTAATATCTCTAAGATTGATAGCTATTTGCATCATTCATTGGTTAGATTTATTAGCAAAGTATTGATTTTTGTGAAACTTTAATAAATTTTATATACAGCGATCGCACGATCTCAATTAATATTTAATTTACCACTAAAGACTACTCCCTTGGAAATAGAATCGGCTGCTCTGTGCAGTCAATAAATAAAGCTATTCTTATCCTTGCTTAACTAAAATTTGTTCACCTTCTATTTTAGCTTGATAAACTTGCAATGGTTTGTTAGCAGGTGGATTTAAAAACTTGCCGTCTGGAGTAAACTTAGAATTATGACACGGACAAATAAATACGTTTTGATCTGCCTGCCATCCAATAATGCAAGCTTTATGAGAGCAAGTCGGATTTACGGCTAAAATTTTGTTAGCATCTTTAGGATCGCGGACTACTAATACTGCTTTTTCTGGAGATTGCTTTTGGAGAATTTGACCTTTACTATTTAAATCAGCTACTGTGCCAACCTGCTCAAATCCATCTGGGCGTTGAGATGGGGTTGGTGTTGGTGTAGTTGCTTGCCGCTCAGACTGATCTGATAAACAACCTGCGATCGCCACAGGTAACGAACTTGCCAGAAAACCTACACCTACCCAGTTTAAAAAAGCGCGACGATTCATAAGTACTTAAAGATTAAAATAGTTAGTTGTATTGGGGCTTTAACGTAACATCATATCTGATCCACAAAACTTTGCATGAACCGCTTTAACCGTACTTTTCGCAAATATCATCGCCGAATTGCTATTATTATGTGCTTGCCATTACTGATAACTGTGCTTACTGGTATCAGTTATTCAATTTTGAGTGAGTGGCTACAGCAATATAATTTAGCTGGATTTATTCTACGAATTCATAGTGGTAGTATTTTCGGACTAGAGGCGGTTTATCCAGTGCTGAATGGTTTAGGTTTGGCAGGATTGCTAGTTACAGGAATGAGCATGACTAATCTGTTTAGAAGATGAACAGTTGCCATCACAGAAATTGCGATGCCTACGGCGGGCTAAAGCGCTATCGCGCATGAACACGCCAACGCACTTGTATTTGATTTTTCCTGAGTATTTATACTTAATAAATAAAATTTGTTAAAATCTGTTTAAAGAAGATATATTTTTCCGACTCAGTAAATATATTGAAATTTTCTCAGATTTTCTACCTCTAGCTTAATAACATACATCTAGAAAGTTGTGCTACCATCGGTAGAAATATTACTCTAATATTTCACTAATACACCAATGAGCAAGGTTCTGGTGTTAAATGCCTCTTATGAACCGCTCAACATCACTAGCTGGCGACGAGCGGTTGTTTTAATGCTCAAAGGCAAAGCAGAGCAAGTGGAACACAACGGCAAAATGTTGTATCCAGATTTCCCCTTGCCTACAGTCATTCGACTGCGCCATTATGTTCGGGTTCCTTATAAGGAAATTCCTTTGACCCGCCGGAATATCCTCCACCGAGACGGTCACTCTTGTCAATACTGTCGTTGCACAGGAGACGATTTAACCCTCGATCATGTGCTGCCTCGTTCTCGTGGTGGCGGCGATACCTGGGAAAATATTGTGACTGCCTGTGTACGTTGCAACGTTAAAAAAGGTAATCGTACTCCCAAAGAAGCGAATATGTTCTTACATCATCAACCTCGCCGACCTTACAGTAGTCTACACTTTGAAGTAGCTAAATACGTCAAAAGTGGTACTCATCAAGAATGGCAAAAATATGTGATTGGTCTTTAAAACCCCTGTTGTTATAACACAGGGGTTTTTTCAATGTTATTGTTCGCCTAGATGCCGGAAAACACAACTTCTGATGGTAGGTATGTTGGTAGTGTTTTTGCGAAAATTATAATATGTGGAGTTAAAAAACGGATGCAGTCAAAACCTTGTAGAGACGCGCCATGTCGCGTCTCTACTGATTAACCGGAGATAATATTACCACCACAGCCCAAAAAAACAATTTAAATCAGGTTAGGCACGTAACAACAATAATAAACTTTCGTACCAGTATCCCTTTAGTCGATGTATCCGCTCTATTAGATAATTAATATACGCCAACGATATGTTATCGAATTCCCTTAAGTCGCTTAATGTGAACAATTCGCTGTTAGAAACCGAGTCTACAAGTACAGAATATAACTTGGAGGAAGTACCTGTTATTGAATCATCAGAGGAGGAAGTATCTGTAACGAAACCCAAGGGAAAAGCTAGTAATTTTCAGGGGCAATCAGAACCAGAGTCCTTACTGACGCTAAAGTTGGAGGAGTTAAAGCAGACTTTAGAGCGTCATCGGGGCGATCGCCAAATAGTCTTGCTACAAGATTTTCCCGATCCTGATGCTTTATCTAGTGCTTGGGCTTATCAGCTAATTGTTAAGCAATACAATATTAACTGTGACATTGTATATGCTGGCGCACTCAGCCACCAAGAAAATATTGCCTTGGTAAAACTCACAGGTTTACCCACAAAACGCTTGGCACTCCACAACATTAAAGAAAAAGATTTAGCAGTTTATCAAGGGTGTGTACTGATTGATAACCAAGCTACTACCTGTCAACTAATGTCAGTAGTGCAACAAGCAGGTATTCCAGTTACAGTAATCATCGATCATCACAGTATCCAGCAGGAATTAAACCCAGAATTTGCTGATATTCGTCCTTCTACACGGGCAACATCAACGATTTTAACTCAGTATCTTCAGTCAGGTTTACTCAAGCTAGATAGTAGTATTAATGAACACGTTAAATGTGCCACTGCGTTAATGCACGGTTTGCGATCGGATACTAACCGTTTGATGCAAGCCCAAGAAGAGGATTTTCTAGCTGCGGGATATCTCAGTCGATTTTATGATGCCCAATTGCTGAATGCTGTATTACAGACGTATCGCTCTAAGCGGGTGATGGATGTGATTGAGCGATCGCTTACTAACCGTTTAGTTAAAAATAACTTCTCAATTGCTGGTGTAGGTTATCTACGCTACGAAGATCGCGATGCTATTCCTCAAGCTGCCGATTTTTTGGTGACAGAAGAAAACGTCCACACAGCAGTTGTTTACGGTATTGTCCACGATGAAGATGAAGATTTAGAGGTCGTAATTGGTTCGCTGAGAACTAACAAAATTACCCTAGATCCTGACGAATTTATTAAAGAAGCTTTTGGTCAAGATAGTCAAGGGCGCTTTTTTGGTGGTGGACGCTTGATGGCTGGTGGTTTTGAAATTCCGATTGGGTTTTTGTGTGGATTTAATGACAGTTCAGAATATGCCAAGTTGAAGTGGGAAGTTTTTGATCGACAAATTAAGCAAAAACTATTGCGCTTGGTTAATCCAAAAGACAATCTTTTACCATCCCAGGACAAACGGTAATCAATTAACAATTAACAATTAACAATTAAACTTTGATTACTGAACTTTTCTTGATTCGTCATGGGATTGCAGGTGAGGCAGATAGCCGTGTCAATGATGCAGAGCGCCAGCTTACGGCGAAAGGGAAGAAAAAAACAAAAGCAGTGGCTCAAAGGCTGTATGAGATAGGTGTGCGGTTTGATTTGATTCTGACAAGTCCTTTAGTGCGATCGCGCCAAACCGCAGATATTCTTTACTCTGT
>JBARVL010000212.1:0-6687 GCA_049646245.1 Crinalium sp.
AAAACATCAATTTCTTGGATTTCACTTTTAACTTTTTTACTTTGTTTAATCGTCCCTAGAGGTGCTAGTAGTTCCTCTAAATATTCTTTAGCAAATTGGTCGTGGGATTGGCGAGTCATGCAGGTAAAGTGATTCGTGAGAGGCGACGATATGCGATCGCACTTGTGTATAGGATCTATAATTCGCGATCGCACTGCATTTTAGCGTCTGTAAGGTTGTTCTGTTACCAGTCCAGGCACAACCCGATAATGCTTGAGATTAAAGGTACAGAGTGTTGCACCTTGCCCAATAGCACAAGCCGCTATTAAAGCATCAAGTAACCCTAAACTATTTGACAGGTGATAGGTTGTAAAATCTGATAAAGCACGATTAAAATCAATCTCACTAGCCCAAACTACAGGCAGGGGAGCAACAAGTTTAAGAGCATTGCGAACCTGTTGCGTATTCTGAGCATCTTGAACTAACTCCATGACGACAAAACCAGGAACGCTGGGCAATTCTGATAAACTAGCAAACCAAGCGATCGCACTTCAGATGACCACGCTGAATATCAATCAGAACATCTGTGTCTAATATATACATTACTTGACTTATGATCTTGCTCTTGTTTCAGATTCATTGCGTAACTTGCGGGCGTATGCTTGACTATCAGTAATATCAGAGCGTGAACCGATCACCCCTTCACTTTGCCAGTAAGTAACAAGTTCGGCTCCAGTTTTGGGTAAGTTATCTAAAACTGTCCTTTTAGATAGAATACGTTGAATATATTCAGATAACGGTAAGTTTAGTTGAGAGGCTTCTGTGCAAAGTTCGGTCTCTAGCTCTGGCGACAATTCAAGGGTGATGCTCATTATAATTTTCTTGTTTGTCTAGGGTTCTAAGTTTAGAATAACTTAAACAAAAATAATAAAAGTTAGATTATAGCATCTATTATAGGTTTTGAGCATTATCTGGGTGGTGCTTTAAAGGAGTGTCACACCTCATTCAAGGTAGTGCGATCGCAGTTCATCAGATGCTACAGGTAATTGAAAGGCTGCTCTTTAGCGATCGCTTTTAGTACGGTATGCGATCGCACTTATGTAGCTTTTTTGAGTAAAGATTTTATCCCTAAATAATGCTCACTCAGACCTTCATTAGGGATTTAGTTAAGATTTAGGTTTGAGTTCAAATTCAAGTTTGGAACGATAGAAAGAAACATCAAATTCCATAAAAAAGTTGGTTTGTCCCAGAATTAAGGGTGTCTTTGGTCTATTCACCCATGCAAAAGCAAATTTGACTGAAGCAAACTCACCTATTTCAGCAGTGGCGAAGAATGGGATGGCTGGTTGACTGCTGAGATTGCCCGCCAATTGAATAATAGCTTTGCTTTCATCCCACACACCACCTAATTGAAGCCCTATTTCATAAGGTAAAACGTTGATAGTAGCGCCACTGTCTACTAAGCCAAGTGCCTCTACTATTTGATCGCCTCGACGTAAAACCAGTGGAATTCTTGGCAGACTATCAAACTCGTTTTGGCTGGGGCTAGTTGTTGAATACTTGAACCGCATAAACTTTAATCACTAGAATCCGATTGATCCATTGCTTCCATCAGGACTGCCCCAGCCCCAAAGTTGTGATAAGGAGTTGGAAGGTTATAAGTTTTTAAGGGTTCTAGTGGCGAAATGTCTTCAGCCGACTCCAAATCCTCTGCGAGGAGGCGAATTAACTTAAGTTTTTCTGGCGCAGAAAGTTGTCGAACTGCTGGGAGTAAGTCGGCTAGTGTCATATTTGCTGCCTGATGCCTCCAAGGGATATAAGATTAAAATTACGCTTATTCTATCTAGAAGCTATAAGCGATCGCACTTCATCAGATGCTATAGGTAATTGAAAGGCTGCTGGAAGCGATCGCTTTTAGTACAGTATGCGATCGCACTTATATGTAGTGTTGAGTAAGTGCGATGATCGCACATTGCCCTAAGCTATAAACGCAGATATTTAAGAGTGATTATCTATTTTTCCGATAGGCTCTAAGTGTTAGGTTCGCGTCTGCCATGCTTTTGGATCTCTGTGACTGTGAAAAATTGCTGTCACAATTACCCGACTTGATACAATTCGATAGTACACAGCATAGGGAAAACGTCGCACTACTGCCCGCCGAACATCACGATAGACTACGGGATAGGATTCTGGCATCAGGCAAATTTGGTTTAGCCTCTCATCTATACAGTCCACAAACTCGTCGCCGAGTCCTGATTGCTGACTCTCGTACCAAGTGTATGCTTCATTGAGTTCTTCACGAACTTCAGGGCGAAATACCAGAGCGTAATTCATGGTTGCCTTTTGAGCGACGCTTTAATTTCTTCCCATGTCATCACATTATCGGGATTTAATTCAGAATCGGTAATCCGACGATCAAGTTCCTGTTTTTGTACATCTGTCAGTTCGGGGTAAGCTTGCTCTGCTGCGATAGTGTCCCAAATTGATTGCACAAGACGAATTCGGTCTTCAACACTAAGGGCTGTAATTGCATTCAAGGTGGCTGTGATATCCATGCTAACCGACCTACATTCTATATAGCCTTATTATAGGTTTTGAGCATTATCTGGGTGGTACTTTAAAGGAGTGTCACACCTCATTCAAGGTAGTGCGATCGCCTCTGGTAGGCTAGGCGATCGCACTGGCATAATGTAATGTAGTTAGTAAAAATAAAGTGTAGATACTCAGGCTACACTTAGTTATAAATATTTTGGTCATAAGTAAGCTAATGAATAAAGATTTTTTTATTGAGCAAATCAAGAAAAGAGAAATTTTTGAAAAAGCGTATGTATATGCTATATTTTACCGCATTAAACAAGATTCTTATTGTAATTTTATAGAAATAGATTACTATCGACAAAACAAAGAAAAATTGTTTAAAGAAATTGAATTTGCCTTTGATAATCCAAATTTATATGAGCCAGAAGCTGCATTTGCTTTCTATTTGCCGAAATCAGATATGTTCTTCAGAAGGATGATATACACTCCCTTCAAAGACTTAGTAATTAAATTTATTTTTGTATCTGTCTTAGCTGAATTTTTAGACTTTACATTTGTTCATAGCTGCTTTTCATACCGCTTGGCTAGAAATATTGATAAAGACAACAAATCAAAAAAATATTTATACAAGTATTACTATGAAGGATTCCAAGACTTTATAAATTGGCAATTAGCACAAGTTGAAAATAGTACTTGTATGCTTAAAACTGACATATCATCTTTTTATGATTCTATATCACACGAATACTTGCTATCAGCAATTTCAAAACAAATCAATATAAATAGAGATACACATTTCTTACTTATTTTTGGTAAAACCTTAAAATTCAAAATTTGCTACTACTCAATTATTGACGGTAAATTATGCGAAACACATAATAGTCAAGGTATACCTATAGGAAATGAATCAGAAGGGTTTATAGCCAATATATTTTTAAATGAAGCAGATGAAGCATTATTTAATTTAGGTATAAATTTTGGCAGATATGTAGATGATTTTCGCATTTTTACAAAAAGTAAAAACGAGGCAGTTAGAGCATCAATAATACTACAGGAATTTCTCTTAAAAATAGGTGTCAATTTGAATGTTTCAAAAACTAAAATTATAGAAGCTCAAGAAAAAATAATTCAGTTCATTGAAGAGTCAAAGGAAATTGGGATTTATTCAATGCCATTTGAAGAAGAAGGCGATGAGCAAAGCACTCAGGAAAATAAACTAGATAAGACAGCCATAATTACAGAAATTAGTTCAGAAAAAGTAAGCAGGCGAAATGAACATTTTAATACCTCAAAGCTTCAACCAGTATTTCAAAAAATAGAAGATATTGATGATGAAGACAAGGCAAAACAATTTTGTAAGTACTTGAATGAAATCCCATTAGGTACAAAGCTAGAACCTCAAATATTTAGTAAGCATATAGAATGGCTTCATCAATTATCTAAAAGGTATCCAAAACTTTGTAAATACTACTCTTGGTTGTTTGTAAAATTTGTCTCTCTAGATTATAGTAATGAGATTCAAATAATTAGCTTAAAATATCTTTTTACAGTATTTGAAGATGAACTTGTTAATACATTTATCAAAACAAGAATTATTCATCATTTAGTTATGCCACGCAAAGGAGCATTAACTTATATTGAAAGAATCTCCACTAGAAAAATACTAAAAGAGAGAATTATTGAACATATAACTAAGTTAATGAAAATTAACTGTATAGCATTACAATTAAATTGTATATATGCTTACTATTTACTTTTTAAAGATAATCGGCACTTACAAGTGCAAGATTTTGTATCCAATAACTTAAAACGTCCAATACCAGAACCAATCCGAAATGCTGTTTATCAGATTGGAACTCTATGTAGCGAAGGTTCTCCAAGGTTAGTCTCTTTTGAAGAAATATTAGAAGAAAGTGAAGTAGGATATGAATCTGATGTTTTTACTGATAGTTGAAATTCAAACTTTAAAAATCAATTTCTAAATCAGGGGATTCGTAAATATGAAGAAGGCTTCTTGCTCTGGTTGCTCCAACGTATTTATTGGCAATCTCCCAATTACTTGGTATTAAGGTTTTATGTTTTTCAAAAAATAGAAATATGATATCACTTTCCAACCCCTTATACATTCCTATATTCGACCACTGAATAGTATTTTTGTCCTCATTAGAAAACGAATACTGTTTGAGATGAAAACGATTGATATGTAAGTATTTTGAAAGTATTGATTTAGGCAGTGGATACATATCAGTTAATATAACAATCTGTTCAGGAGAAACATTTTCATTATCAATCAAATTTTTAATATCTTCTTCTAATTTTTTAAATATATTTTTTTTATCCTCATATATCCATTGTACTACATCTCTACCTTCAACCAATGAACCTTTTATTGGATGATTACAGGAGACAAATGGCTCTGCATATTTGAATATTTTGTGAGTGTTTCGACAGTTTTTGTCTAAAACATTGGGATAGACCTGAAGCGCAAACTTGTTAGCATTTTTATATACTCTTTGATTACTATCTTGAAAAATATAGAATATTCCATTTTCTGGTGCTAATTTACATAATTCGCTAATTTCTTGATGTTCAAAATCTTGTCCTTCATCAATAATTATGGCATCAAATTCAAATCCTTGATTAGTAGTTTTTGATTTTATTTCTTCATAGCTAGAAACTACGCAATATCCTGTTTGGAGTTCTTCTTGCAAAGCTGCTTTAAGATAAAGTGAAAGGTGATTAGATTTACAAATTACAAGCGTTTTATTCTGATGTTGACATAATCTTCTAGTTTTTTCTATTGCCAATTGAGTCTTTCCTGAACCAGCACATCCTAATATTATAGACTGAGATTGTAAGCACAAATTATTTAGAATATTAAATTGTTGTTCTGTTAATTTAATAATCTCTTCTTTGATTTCACCAATATCATTGGCGATATATTTTTTGAATGCAGTACTTGGAGATATGAGGTCAATTATTAAATTTATTCGCTTCTCTCCTAATTTTCTATTTTTTCCACTTGGCGTATAGTAATCAAATATACTAGAGAGCGATTTACTGATATTGTCTAGTTGAGGACGTAATAGTAATATTTCTTTGGGTGCTTCAGAAGGTAGTCCATTTATAACATCATCAATATCAGGAAAAACTACACATTGCCCAATACAAAAATCTTGCTCTGTAAATTCGCTATATTTACAAATTAAATGCAAAAATTTATACTTAATTTCTTTAGCTTGGATAAATGGAGATATTTTTAATTTATTATTATTTGTATACCATGCCATATTAACAGCATCATAACTTATCTTTCCACCTTTTACTTCTACTATAAGTATGCCTTTATCAGGATGAATAATAATGAAATCAGCTTCTCTATCTTGGACAACATATTTGATATGTTGCCACCATGCTCCATGAAAAACAATATATTCATCACTTAAGTTTTTCTCAAAAATTTGAAATAGTTTTTTTTCTGCATTACTCTTGGTTGTTGGCGATAGCTTTTGTGGAATCATTCTTGCCATATTTCTTAAATCCTTAATTGTAGAAAAGAATCGAACTTAACGTTAAAGGTGGGCATTACCCACCCTTTTGATTATTAACCTTGCGCTACAGGTTCCTTCGCCAAGAATTTCTCTAATTCTGTCAACGCATCCGCATCAACTTTTGTTTGCATTGGACAGAATTTAGGGCCACACATTGAACAGAATTCAGCAGTTTTGTAAATATCTGCTGGTAAAGTTTCGTCGTGATATTCTTTAGCGCGTTCGGGGTCGAGGGATAATTCAAACTGGCGGTTCCAGTCGAAATTATAACGGGCGCGAGAAAGTTCATCATCTCTATCTCTTGCACCTGGACGACGACGGGCAATATCCGCAGCATGGGCAGCAATCTTATATGCAATTAACCCATTCCGCACGTCTTCGGCATCCGGTAAGCCTAAGTGTTCTTTAGGTGTGACGTAGCACAGCATCGCAGTACCATACCAACCTGCCATTGCTGCACCAATTGCTGAGGTAATATGGTCATAACCTGGTGCAATATCTGTCACCAATGGTCCTAAAACATAGAAAGGTGCTTCAGAACACTCTTCCATTTGCTTTTTGACGTTAAACTCAATTTGATCCATCGGGACATGACCAGGACCTTCAACCATTACTTGGA
>JBARVL010000213.1:0-17525 GCA_049646245.1 Crinalium sp.
TGGGACACACAGAATTTCAAGCTTGTGGAGAAACTGTAAGACTCGTTGGTACTTGTACCAAAAAGCAGGTTTCAGTGAAGCAAGAATCTCCCGTCACAGCGTAGCTTGACGGTGAGAGTGTCAACAATCAAGTAAATCCTAGCAATCTACAGCAGGTTGTTGTAGAGCAAGAAGCTCAAGCAACTGAACCTGAAACGATTCAAGTAGTCAGACTACCAGAACAAGCCGAGTTGCCACAACAACCTGAATATTAAAAATATTAGCTTGTGATTAACATCACATCAAGAAGAGTGTCAAGTCACAGTTACATTCCTTAATACTTTGTTACATTAATTTACATACAAGCAACAAGGAAACAAGCGATGTACACCACCACTGACGAAAGAGGCATTCTAAATAACTACGCAACTGAACCAAAAATCTCTTATGCGGAATATCCATCCCAGGATGAGCAACGCCGTTATGCTATGCAGGGCGGATTAGCTACTTTGTTAGTTGGCGCATTGCTGCTGATTGCTTTTAGTGTTAGCTAAATCACTTCTGGGATTAATTTGGATTAATTTTAGTCAACGTAAGGAGAAAGACAATGGCAATGACAATTTTGATTGCTCTGTTAGTTGTGGGATGGGTTGCTGGTGCAATAATCGGCACACAGGCATACTTTCTCGGTGAGCAGTCCAAACCGATTCACGAACGTAACTGGCGCTCTGCTGGGTTTGAGAAACTAGCTTATAGCATCACAGGTACGGAAACAGATTACTTAGAGCGCGTACCTGCATACAGTTTAGATGTTTATGCCAGTAAAAATTTACCTGAATAGTTATTGATAATCCCACAGATAAAACTTTCTGTGGGATTATTTTATGTATAGCAATCAAGTGTAGTTTAGTTCTATATTTATAGTACTTACTTCTAGATCCCCCTAAATCCCCCTTAACAAGGGGGACTTTGAATTATCCCCCCTTTTTAAGGGGTTGCTCAGGGGGATCTAGGTTTCAGGTAACGCGGTGCGTAAGTTCTAATTTAATTAGATTGATAATTGATAATTGGTCATTGTTAATTGAAAAGTTCTGATCAACTTACTTTCCGCAAGTTAGAACATTTTTGTAGAAATGAATCTGCCTTATTTTCCGCATCTAAGTTGTTAATATGTGCTGGAGTTGGTCGGATGATACCATCGAAAAGGTCATCCAGCCCGTAGGGTGTAAAAAAGTGCCATTCACCTTGGGTATTTAATCGAACACCGACAGCAGTTGCAGTATGCAACCAATCTGCAACTCCCTCTTCAGTGCTGTTGTAGGATCTTCTACCAGAACGCCAACGGGCAAAACTAGCTTGATTTTTGATATCAAACTTGTATTGGGGAAATTGATTTGTTAGGGTTGTTTTTGCTGCTAGTTCTTGAGAGCGATATTCCTGCGGAGTTGTTTTGTCGTCGCCTTGATAATCAAAAAATCCAATATCGAAATCATTGATAATTAACTGACAGTTTTCACCAAAGAGCGATCGCCAAACTGTATTGCGTACCGCACCACCTGCTAACCACCAGTCAGGAAGATTTAGTTGTGCGATCGCAGGTAAGACATCGCCAACAGGGGAGTTAGCGAGAATCGTCTGGAGGCGGGTAGTATTAACCATTGTGAGAAAGTCTAAAAATAAGGTGATTAAAACGAAGATTAAAGAGCATTTGGCAACTCGACATCGAATGTAAAGATACTGTATGCAACGTCTCTAGAAGAGTTTGAGGTAACAAGCCTTTAATTTCTGGATATATCTACTAAGCTATAAATAAGTTAGGGTTGATCTAGTTGTATCGTAATCATGGTTTCAAACTATTATTTGAGTGTTTTTCATCTAAATCAGCTTAATTCCAATGCTAACCAGAAATATATATGACTATTAATATTACAGATTACCAGCTACTCACCACTATTTATGAGAGTGCGACTCATTTAATTTACCGCGCTGTCAAAAAATCTGAACCTGAATCAGAACCAGCTTCAGTAATTATTAAAATTCTTAAAGCTGAATATCCTAATGTAGAACAACTTACCCGCTTAAGGCATGAATATAATATTCTGCGATCGCTAAATCTACCAGGAGTTGTTAAACCTATAGATTTGTGTAACTATCAAAACGGTTTGGCGCTGGTGTTGTCAGATTTTCAGGGAGAACCTCTGACAGGCGCGATGCTTTCTCCGACAGCAGGCGTAGCCATCACATCCAACTTTAATTTAAAATTATTCTTAACAATTGCGATTAACTTAGCTACAACAATTGGTCAGTTACACCAAAATCATATTATTCACAAAGATATTAAACCAAACAATATTTTCATTAATTCTGCCACAGGCGAAATAAAAATTATTGATTTTAGTATTTCATCATCTCTATCTAGAGAGAATTCCAGCATTAGTAACCCTAATTTAATAGAAGGTAGTCTTGCTTATATCTCACCAGAACAAACTGGTAAAATGAATCGCTCCATAGATTATCGCACTGACTTTTACTCTTTAGGTGTGACATTTTATGAAATGCTCACTCATCAGTTGCCTTTTTCCACAAATGATGCCTTAGAGTTGGTTCACTCTCATATTGCCAAAATACCAGTAAAACCAGAGGAAATAGCACCAATTCCTCAAGTTTTATCGGATATGGTGATGAAATTATTAGCTAAAACGGCTGAAGATAGATATCAAAGTGCGTTTGGGCTAAAAGCTGACTTAGAAATATGTTTAGAGCAATTACAAACAACGGAAGAAATTACAGAATTTCCTATTGGTCAACTTGATAATAGTAGTCAATTTTCGATTCCTCAAAAACTTTATAATCGTGAAAAAGAAGTTGCTCTGTTGATGAACGCTTTTGAGCGTGTTAGCGATGGCGCAACGGAAATGATGTTAGTAAGCGGTTACTCAGGTATAGGAAAATCTTCTTTAGTTAATGAAGTTCATAAACCGATTGTCCGCCAACGGGGTTATTTTATCTCAGGAAAATTTAATCAATTTAAGCGCAATATTCCTTATGCTTCTTTGATTCAAGCAATTCATGGATTAATCGAGCAATTGCTCACAGAAAGCGCCGAGAAAATAGCGGTTTGGAAAGGCAAACTTTTAGAAGCTTTCGGATCTAATGGTCAAGTAATTATTAATGTTATTCCCGAAGTTGAACGCATTATTGGTTCTCAGCCTCCCGTACCGGAATTAGGAGCAACTGAATCTCAAAACCGATTTAATCGGGTGTTTCAACAATTCATTAATGTTTTTGCTCAAGCAGAACACCCGTTAGTTTTATTTTTAGATGATTTGCAGTGGGCTGATTTAGCATCTTTAAAGTTAATTGAATTACTATTATGTGAATCTGGGTGTAAATATTTATTATTGATTGGCGCGTATCGCGATAACGAAGTCAATCCCACCCACCCATTGATGTTAACCTTGAAAGCAATTAAATCTGCTGGTGCAGTAGTAAATAATCTAGTGCTTCAGGCTTTAAAACTTATTCATGTTAATCAATTAATTAGCGATACGCTGCATAGTGAGCAGTTAAAAACTAAATCGTTGGGTGAGTTATTATTTAACAAAACTAGAGGTAATCCTTTTTTCTTAACTCAACTGCTGGAATCACTTTATCAAGATAATTTGCTGTTTTTTGATTTTAGCTCATGTCGTTGGGAATGGGATAGCGATCGCCTCCGCTCCATTAACATCACCGATAACGTTGTTGAGTTAATGGTGAGTCAGATTCAAAAGCTACAACCCAAAACTCAAAATGTTTTGAAACTAGCTGCTTGTATTGGTGACAAATTTACCTTAGACGTTTTAGCTACTGTTAATAACAAATCACAATTTGAAACAGCTAAAGATTTATGGGAAGCACTACAATCTGGTTTGATTTTACCTCTTTCAGAAGCGTATAAAATTCCTTTGTTACTTGATATTGAAGCATCATATAATTTACCAAGTGAGCAGATAAAAGTTAGTTATAAATTTCTCCATGACCGAGTACAACAAGCTGCTTATTCTTTAATTGACGAGACAGATAAAAAAGCAACTCACCTAAAAATAGGTCAATTGCTCTTCCAAAATACCACTAGAGAAGAACAGCAAGAAAAGATTTTTGATTTAGTAAATCAACTGAATTATGGTGCTGAGTTACTTACTTTAGATTCCGAAAAATATCAGTTAGCTGAACTGAATTTAATTGCAGGTCAAAAAGCCAAAGCATCCACAGCATACGAGTCGGCTGTTAAATATTTAAATGTCGGTTTGAAATTGTTGCCACTAGATAGTTGGGAATCTCACTACGACCTAACATTAGCACTGCATACCGAAGCAGCAGAGGCAGCATTTCTGAATGGTGACTTTGAAGAAATGCAGAAGTTGGCGGAAATAGTGCAAAACTGTGCCAAAACGCCATTGGACATTGTAAAAGTGTACGAAGTCCAGATTCAAGCTTATATGGGGCAGAACAAGCTCAAAGAAGCACTGAATACGGGGCTGCAAGCCTTAAAGCAATTGGGGATAGAGTTTCCCGACTTGCCAAACGCATCTGATATTGGGCAGGCGTTGGGGGAAACTGCGGCAATTTTAAAGGGAAGGCAAACTGAGGACTTAATCAATCTTCCTGCAATGACAGATTCTCATCAACTAGCAGCGATCGCAATTCTATCAAGTATATTTTCTCCTTGCTATTCTGGGATGCCCCCACTTGTACCTTTAATAGTTTGCAAACAAGTCGATTTATCCGTTCAATATGGCAATGCTGCTGTATCTCCCTTTGCATACGCCTTATATAGTCTTCTGCTTTGCGGGACTTTAGGAGATATTGAACAAGGTTATGAGTTTGGGCAATTAGCTTTACGTCTAGTGTCAAAGTTAAATGCCAAAGAAATTGAAGCCAAAACGCGCCACTTGGTATATGCTGCTGTTCAACATTGGAAAGAACACGCCAGGAATACCTTAAAACCTTTCCTATCAGTTTTCTCTAGCGGGGTGGAAACCGGAGATTTAGAATATGCTGGCTATGCCATTATGGTGTGGAGTCATTACTCGTTTTTTGTTGGCAAGCAACTAATGCAACTCGAACGAGAAATAGCAACTTACACAGATGCTATTCATAAAATCAGCCAAGAAACAGCACTTAATAATACAAAAATCTGTTGGCAAGCCGTCTTAAACCTGATGGGAAAAAACCACAACCCATGCCAGTTAAAGGGGGAAGTGTACGACGAAGATCAAAGACTGCCGCTACATCAACAAACTAACGATCAACTGGCGATTCATTACTTATACTTACAAAAACTTGCGCTTTGTTATGTGTTTGAAAATTACCCAGAAGCCTTGAAAACTATCCCTCAAGTAGAAAGTTCTTTCGGCGCATCTACAGGGCAGTTAACTGTTGTTATTTTTTATTTCTACGATTCTCTAGTACAGTTAGCTGTGTATTCCCAGGCTTCACAGGAGCAACAGGAGATTCTTCATCGAGTACAAGCTAATCAAGAAAAAATGCAACAATGGGCGCATTATGCCCCCATGAATCATCTCCACAAATACTATTTAGTGGAGGCAGAACGGCATCGAGTTTTAGAAGAAAAAATAGCAGCAATGGAAATGTATGACAAAGCTATTGCTCTAGCTAAAGAAAATAAGTATTTCAATGAAGAAGCACTTGCTTACGAATTAGCTGCTAAATTTTATTTGTCGTGGGGTAAACAAACTATTGCTCAAACATACATGAAGAATGCCTACCATGCCTATATTGGCTGGGGGGCTATGGCTAAAGTTAATTATTTAGAAGAAAAATATCCGCAGTTGATTGTGCGATCGCCTCTGGTAGATCGCTCCGCGCGATCGATCAATGTAGACCAGGCAACAATCACCTCTACAAGCAGCACCGACTCTACGGATTTTCTAGATTTGGCAACAGTAATGAAAGCTTCTCAAAGCATTAACAGTGAAATTGTCCTTGCCAATTTGCTAGACAAGTTAATGAAAACTTTGATAGAAAATGCTGGTGCTGAAACTGGGGCGTTGATTCTCTCAAAATCCGATCAATTATTTATAGAAGCATCGGGTAATAAGGATGAGGTAAAAGTGCTGGAATCAATACCAGTAGCCAAGAGTCAGAAACTCCCAATAGCAGTGCTTAATTATGTCACCCGAACTGAGAAAGATGTTATTTTAAACGATGCTAGTAGTGAGGATGTTTTTCAGGCTGATGCTTATATTAAAGAACGCCAACCCAAGTCGGTTTTGTGTATGCCAATTGTATATCAAGGCAAACTAACGGCGCTTCTTTACCTAGAAAATAATTTAATTACGGGTGCTTTTACGCCGAAACGGGTAGAAGTATTGCGACTGCTATCATCTCAAGCTGCGATCGCACTTTTAAACGCCCAACTCTACACTAACTTAGAAACAGCCAACCAACAATTAGCAGAATACAGCGATACCCTCAAAGCCAAAGTAGAAGAACGAACCCAGCAATTAAAAGAAAAAAATGATCGTCTAAAAATAGAAATAAAAGAGCGTGAGCGAGCCGAAAAAGCGGCTGATACAGCCAACCAAGCAAAAAGTGAATTTCTCGCTAACATGAGTCACGAACTCCGCACCCCACTTAATGGAATTTTGGGTTACACTCAGATATCTAAAAAAGACCGAGATTTAACAAATGAACAAAAACATCGTATTGATATTATACATCAATGCGGTGAACACCTCCTGACTTTAATTAATGATGTTTTAGATCTTTCTAAAATTGAAGCTAGAAAAATGGAGCTTTACCCAAAAGTATTCCCTTTTTCCGAATTTTTACAAGGAATTGTGGAAATCTGCCGAATTAAAGCAGATCAAAAAGGAATCTTATTAAATTATAAAATACTTTCCACGCTGCCAAAAGTAATTCAAGCTGATGATAAACGGCTACGACAAATTTTGCTCAATTTACTGAGTAATGCCATCAAATTTACCGAAAAAGGAGCCGTCACCTTGCAAGTAAGTTATCAGCAAGAAAAAGTATGCTTTAAAATCGAAGATACAGGCATTGGTATCGCGGAAGATGACTTAGCAGCAATATTTTTACCATTTCAACAAGTAGGAGAAAATAGCCGTAAAACTGAAGGAACAGGATTAGGATTAGCAATTACTCATCAGTTAGTTGAACTTATGGGAAGCTCTATTACTGTGAAGAGTCGCTTAGGTCAAGGCAGCATTTTTACCGTAGAATTATATTTACCAGAAGTTGACAAAAAAGCTGATACTGCTAGATTTATAGAACGTAATATTATTGGTTATAAAGGCGACCATCGGAAGATTTTAATAGTAGATGATAAGTGGACAAATCGCTCGGTTTTAGTCAATATGCTTTCACCAATTGGGTTTGAAGTCATGGAAGCAGTAGATGGTTTAGATGGTTTGAAAAAAGCCAATGATTTTAAGCCAGATGCCATTTTGATGGACTTAGTAATGCCTGTGTTAGATGGTTTTGAAGCTACCCGTCAACTGAGAATGATACCAAAATTAAAAGACACAGTAGTAATTGCTATATCTGCTAGCGTTTTAGAACCTGAGCAACGGCAAAGTATTGAGGTTGGTTGCAACGATTTTCTTTCCAAACCTATCCGACAAACAGATCTTTTAGAGAAATTACGGGTTTACTTAGGGATAGAATGGATTTATGAAGATTTAATCGAAAATCAACCAGATATCCCAGGTACTAATAATAAATTACCCTTGACTTATAGCAATCTGGAAAATGCTCAATTAATTATTCCACCAGCAGAAGAAATCGCCAAATTACTAGATTTAGCTATGCGAGGCGACCTGCGTTCTATTGCTAAAGAAGCTATTAAACTTAAAGAGTTAGATCAACAATGGGAGCCTTTTGCTACCCATTTATGTCAACTGGCTAAAGAGTTTAAAGGAAAACAACTTAGGGAATTTCTTAAACAGTTTTAAGAGGTATAAATGAAGGTTAATTCTACCGATAAAGGTATCATCTTAATTGTTGATGATACTCCTACTAATTTAGAAATTTTACTTAATTTTTTAGAAGATTATGGCTACAAAGTTGTAGTATCTGAAGATGGGGAAAGTGCTATGGAGATGGCAGAGTATGCCCCTCCAGACTTAATTTTGTTAGATATAATCATGCCAGGAATAGATGGGTTTGAAACTTGTCGTCGCTTAAAAGCTAACCAAGTAACTCAAGATATCCCCATAATTTTTATGACCGCCTTGGCGGATAATGTAGATAAAGTTAAAGGGTTAAATCTGGGTGCAGTAGATTACATTACTAAACCCCTAGAACATGAAGAAGTTTTAGCGAGAATTAACATTCACCTCCGTTTACAAAATTTGACCAAAAAATTAATCGACCAAAATGTGCGTTTAGAAGAAGAAATTAAACAACGCCAACAAGCACAACAAAAAATTAGCGAACAAGCAGCTTTGCTAGATATAGCAACTGATGCTATCTTCGTGCAAGATTTGTCAAACAATATTGTGTTTTGGAACAAAGGCGCTGAAAGATTATATGGATGGGAAGCAGAGGAAGCGATCGGTAAAAATGTTTTAGAGTTTTTATATAAAGAAATACCATCAGAAATTCAAGAACCATTACAAAATATCACATCAACTGGTGAGTGGTTAGGAGAATTGCATCAAGTTACAAAAGATGGCAAGAATTTAATTGTAACCAGCCGTTGGACTTCAGTACTGGATGCTAACGGGCAACTTAAATCAATTCTTGTTGTCAATACAGATATTACAGAAAAGAAACAACTAGAATCGCAATTTCTCCGCGCTCAACGCATGGAAAGTCTTGGTGTATTAGCTGGAGGAATTGCTCACGATTTAAACAACGTACTCACACCTGTTTTAATGGCTGTGCAACTGCTAGAAACAAAACTGCATGATGATCAAAGTCAAGAGTGGTTGCAAATATTAGAAAGAAATGTTAATCGTGGGGCAGATTTAATTAAACAAGTATTATCTTTTGCTAAAGGAATATCAGGAGAAAGAACAACTCTTCAAATCAGTCATTTGATTCAAGAAATTAAACAACTTGCTTCTGAAACTTTTCCTAAATCAATTCGCGTTAATACAAATATTAAGTCAGATTTAAAAACAGTCCTGGGGGATGCCACGCAACTGCACCAAGTACTACTTAACTTAGTAGTTAATGCTAGGGATGCCATGCCTCAAGGAGGGATTTTAAAAATTGCTGCTAATAATATTTATATTGACGAACATTATGCACGAATCAATATTGATTCTCAGGTAGGAGAATATATATTAATTTCTATATCCGATACTGGAATAGGAATTGAACGCAATAACTTAGAAAGAATATTTGAACCATTTTTTACAACTAAAGAATTGGGTAAAGGTACAGGCTTAGGTCTGTCAACAGTTGTTGGCATTATCAAAAGTCATGGGGGTTTTATTAATGTTTACAGTGAAGTAGGTAAAGGAACAGAATTTAAAATATATTTACCAAGTAGCGGAGTTATCAAAACTAATCAATCTTTAGATTCAAGTAAGTTATTAAAGAAAGGACGGGGACAACTAATCTTAGTGGCTGAGGATGAAGAACCAATTCGCAATATTACTAAAACTGTATTAGAAATTAATGGTTATAGGGTAATAACAGCAGTAGATGGTGCGGAAGCAATTGTATTATATAGGCAATACCAGTCAGAAATTAAAATAGTAGTACTAGATATGATGATGCCTTATATGGATGGTTCAGCAGCTATCAGGCTACTTGAACAAATTAATCCAGAAGTTAAGATTATAGCTGTTAGTGGTCTAGCTTCTAATGAAACAATGACTGAAATTAATAGTTCCTGTGTAAAAGCATTTTTGTCCAAGCCATACACTTCTACAGAAGTATTAAATAAGTTACAAATGGTGATGGATGACAAGTAATTACATCTATTATTCAGTAACCCCTCCCCAACCCTCCCCTTATTAAGGGGAGGGTGCGCGTCAGCGCGGGTGGGGTAATTTTGCGCTCCGGTTGGTGCAAGAACCCCTCCCCAACCCTCCCCTTAGTAAGGGGAGGGTGCGCGTCAGCGCGGGTGGGGTAATTTTCTAATGTTGACCGCTATATCTTAATTTTTTAGCAATTTGAAAAGCGCAGAGGTATGAAAGCTGAATGCTACCTCCATAATTATTTTCTATCTTTTCTCTCAAACCTTCAAATAAATCATTCCTAGTTTTTTCCTCTAATGCTAAGTAAGGCGATAGACTGTTTAAAAGCAGCAAATAATCATCAATGTGATAAGTTACTTCACAGGCTATATGCTCAGAAACTAAATCTTTAAATCTACCTGAATTAATAACTATTTGTCCTAATCCTTTGAGTATTTCTTCCTGCGTGTTTCTATCTTCATATCGCACAAAAGACGGAGCATGAATTTGATATACTTCCTTCAAGTCTTGGTAAACCTCATAATGAGGTTGAGGTGTCATATTCCACAACAATATTAAACAACCATTATCTTGTAAAATATCGGCAGCCTTTGAATATACAATATCAGGTGAAATCCAATGAATTGAAGTAGCTGCTAGAACCGCGTTAAATCTCTCATTTTCTAGGTTGCAATCTTCAAATGCAGTATTTTTAATCTCTACATTTGGATATGATGCACAGTTTTGTTGTGCTAACTGACAAAATTCTGGATTTGGCTCAATACAAACTATTTTAAAGCCTAATTGAGCAAATCCTACAGTCGCATTTCCAGGTCCACATCCAATCTCAAGAATAGCTGCTTTTGATGGAAGTTGCGCTAACTCTACAACACGATTAATCAATTCTTGAGGATAACGCGGTCTTGCTTTATTATAAGCATCTGCCGCAGAAGAATACCAAGTTTTTCTTTCTTGTAAATCTTTGGAATAAGAGCCTTTGATGATTTCTTCCCAGTCTTGCATAAGTAATTTCTCTGAAAGCCCCTCCCTGTTAACGGGGAGGGGTTTGGGGTGGGGTTCTTTTCTTGTAATAAACTCACATCTTGCACTAATGGAAGCGCATGAGGCGGGGTTCCTCGATTAATTCGTTCCCAGGTACAACCTGGGAACGAGGATTATTATTAAGGTGAATTAAGAAATTTTAGTGAGCAATCCTAAGAATTTTTTAGATGTAGGCGTGAGCAATGTGCGACGATAATTATCTGCTGCTTTTTTAATTCCTTCTGCTTGAGTTGGATAAGGATGAATTACGCCTGAAAGTTTATTTAAACCTACCTTACCGACAATTGCAGTGGTTACTTCTGAAATCATTTCCCCTGCATGACGGGCGACAATAGTTGCACCTAAGATTTGATCTGAGCCTTGTTGATGATGGATTTTAACAAATCCTAATTCTTCACCATCTGCGATCGCACGATCTACACTACTAAAAGGAATTGTAATAGTATCTACACTAATCCCTTTTTCCTTAGCTTCATGTTCATACATACCTACATGAGCAATCTCAGGATCAGTATACGTTACCCAAGGCATCACCAAATCACTTAATTTAGTTCGTCCCAAACCAAAAGGAGAAAATAAAGTATTTTTAATTACAATTCGCGCAGCAGCATCAGCAGCATGGGTAAATTTCCAATTCATGCAAATATCGCCAGCAGCATAAATATTCGGGTTGGTTGTTTGCAAATAATGATTCACCTTCACCCCATGACGTTGATCATACTCTACCCCAACAGCTTCTAAATTCAACTTTTCCACATTAGGACTTCTACCCGTACCAACTAAAATTTCATCTACTGTTATAGATTCCTCAATATTATTCCTGCTAAAGTAAATTATTTTTCCTGTAGCAGTTTTTTCTACAGATGTAATTTGGGAATTTAATACTAAATTGATGCCTTCGTGGATAAACACATTTTGAATAATTTCCGCAGCGTCAGCATCTTCTTTATTGAGAAGATGGGAACCGCTATGAAATAGCACAACTTCACACCCAAAACGGCGGAAAGTTTGAGCTAATTCACAACCAATAGCCCCACCACCAATCACCGCTAGACGTTGAGGACGCTCTGTGAGGGAAAAAACAGTTTCATTAGTCAGATAACCTGCTTGTTCAATTCCCTGAATAGACGGTTGCGCTGCTCTTGCTCCTGTGGCAATTACAGCTTTTTTAAACTTAAGCTTCTTGTCGCCTACTTCAATTGTATTACCACTAACAAAACAACCACTACCCAAAAAAACATCAACCCCAATATCCTGAAATCTCTGTGCAGAATCGTGAGGACTAATATTTGCCCTAATTCTCCGCATTCGTTCCATCACAGACGCAAAATCAACTTGCACCTGTTCGCGGGGAACATGAACACCAAAACTTTTTGCTTCCCAAATTTCACCAACAACCCGCGCGGAGCGAATAATAGATTTAGAAGGAACGCAACCAACATTCAAACAATCGCCACCCATCAGGTGCTTTTCAATCAAGGCGACTTTCAAACCTAAACCTAAGCCTGCTGCACCTGCTGCCACAACTAATCCAGCAGTACCACCGCCAATTACAACCAAGTTATAACAATCAGCAGGTTCAGGATTAACCCAGTTTGGTGGATGTACAGATGAAACCAATTTCTGATTATACTCATCCATTGGTAGAACTGAGACGGTCTGAGAGTCTGAATTAGGCATTAATTGTACTCCGTTGATTGCATCCGCTTCTACAAGAATTTCTCGGTTTAATTGTTGCAAGTATAGCAACCACCACAGCAGTTAGGACATTAGACATCTTGCTATCAATCACAATTTTTTTTAATCGCAGATGTAAGCAGATATTAATATCAGGCGAATGCCCGAAACGCAGATTACGCAGATGAAATACCAAAATTTGATAGTTTTCCTAAGCTTCCTGTCCGTTGCTATATAGTACTAAATAAGTATAAATACTAGGTAAAAATGTCCTGAAAGCAGATGTTTGTTAGGGAAGATTTATTAACAGGACTTACGCAAAGCTCATCGTTTTGCCCCCCCAACCCCCCAAGTTTGGGGGGAGTAGCTCCTAGTTCCCCCCAGATTTGGGGGGCTAGGGGGGCGAATGCGTAAGTCCTAATTAACTAGCCATTCCTTGAGGATGACTAGCACTTAAACGTTAGTTGCGTAGTGCTGTGCATTAGCTCATCTGACGTTGAATTACTAAAAATCTTTCCCGATTATGAGTTGTTTTGATGATGCCACTCTTATTCACAAGTTTATTTTAGGCGAAGGTGAACTTTTATCCAATCCTCATTTAAGAGTTGAGTCAGTTTTTGATATGGTTCAACTCATTGCTAAAAAAGGCGGTGTGGTTGCTGTCATCAAGCAGAATTGTCAAATTGCTTCAGTGTTAGTAAACTTATCTTCTTCATATTTGCGATTAATTCACTCAGTATTGCTAAAACATAGCTTTGTACCTCTGGGTAAATTAGAAAATAAGGTTTTTCTCAAATATGAGTACCATGAAATCCCTGCCGGATATGAAATTAATTATACATCTACCAAAACACTTTGGAGTAAATGGTATAACCAAACATATCGTTCTAGTAAACAAGCAATTGAACTAGATATTTTAGTGTTAATCCGCTCTACTTGGTATCCGATCAGAAATATTGCTTATGCTCCAGGTGAATTCTTTATTGAAACTTTGGCTGGGGAATCGCATTTACATAACGAAGATAGAGTAGTTTGGCTAAATCGAATACAAGTTAAACCTAGTCAAGAAACATTACAACCTTCCCCAACACAGTTACCAACTAGCCCAGAAAATGTTTCTCCTCAGCTTAAATTAGCTTTAGCTATACAGCCTTTAGCTTTACAGGCTTTTTACAAATGTGTGGAATTGCAACTAACTCAAGAAGTAAAGTTAGGTTTTTATATAGCTAAATTATCACCTTATAAACTAGCGTATCAGCCTAAGAATAAAAGCTTATTTATTGCAGATACTGCACGGGGGGTAGTTGCTAAATACCGAGGAGAACAAGTTGAAACTGCTACTAATTTAGAATTACAAGATATTAATTCTTGGCAGACAATATTAGCAAGATTACAAAACATGGATTCACAATCTTTGCATTTGAATAATGAGCTAAATTAATACTTTCTTACAGGCTGAAGCTTGAAGCTATATGAGCAAAGGCTGCCTACGCAGCCTAAAAATAGCTAAAATATCTCCTCTTCTAAAGCTTTTTTTGCTATCCGAGAAACATAAATTGTTACAACTACTGTAGCGATGAAGCCAATTATCCGAATGATCCATTGCACAGTGGGGTTAGTAGGTTGAGAATCTGTGCCAATTAATGCTAAACTACCTGCTAAAAAACCAATGTAAACATACATAATTGTGCCTGGTATCATCCCAAAAGATCCAAGGACATAATCTTTGAAAGAAACTCCAGTAATACCAAAAGCGTAGTTTAATAAATTAAACGGAAATATCGGAGATAAACGGGTTAATAATACAATTTTTAATCCTTCTTTAGCAACAGCACGATCTATTGCCTGAAATTTTTGATTAGTTGCTATTTTTTTAGCTACCCAATTTCTGGCTAAATAACGCCCCACCAAAAAAGCCGCAGTTGCTCCAATTATTGCACCGATAAAGACGTAGAGTGAACCTAAAACTACGCCAAAAACCACGCCAGCGCCTAGAGTTAAAATTGAGCCTGGGAAGAATGCGACTGTAGCGATAATATAGATAAAGATAAATGCGATCGCACCTATAGCCCCCAAACTATCAATCCATTCTAAGGCATTACGCAGAAGTGCTTGCGGATTAAAATCTTGAACCTTAACAATTTCTTGCGCCAAAGCAGGTTCATTGGTTACAAGGGTGATAATAAATGCCAACACCACTATCAGGCTTAATTGATATTTTCTCTTAGTACCAGTAAATTGTTGTTTAAGCAGTTTATGACTCATCATTACTTTAATTGTAAATTTTTGTAACTAAAGATATGCAAATTAGCAAAATAAGTGTATCGAGGTATAACTATTGTGGCTAGTGTTGCAACTGCATTAACTTAGTAACCGATGAGCTATTACCCATCACCCATCACCGCATTGAGTATCATTTTAGTAAACGCGATCGCACCTTTGAGATAACCACTGTGGATAACACCACGATCAACGCGCAACAGCAAATTAGCTCAAATATTAATCCTAAAGATTGGTCATGGCGTTTCTGGGCGCTTGTACCACTTTACCCCTACAGCAGACGGCGGACAATTCGCACAGAAGTAGTAAAAGACACAATCTGGACATTTGACCAGACACAAGGCATCATCTACGTGGTTGTGCCAATTCGCATGACTGTTGTTAAACTTGCTGAAGGTGGTTTGCTTGTCTATGCACCAGTTGCACCCACCCCAGAATGTATTAGGTTAGTCAAAGAGTTAGTAGCAGAACACGGTGATGTTAAGTATATTATTCTACCCACCGTTTCAGGTCTAGAACATAAAGTATTTGTAGTCCCCTTTGCCAGATACTTTCTTAATTCTCAGATATTTATAGTTCCTAAGCAGTGGAGTTTCCCGTTAAATCTTCCCCTCAGTTGGCTAGGATTTCCTCGAAAACGTACTAATATTCTGCCTGCTGACAGTAGCAAAGTACCCTTTGCTGATGAGTTTGACTACGCGGTGCTAGATATTGATTTGGGAGGAAGACCCTTTGGAGAAGTGGCGTTTTTTCACAAGCGATCGCATACACTACTCGTAACAGATGCAGTTGTTTCTATACCTGAAGAACCGCCAGAAATTGTTCAACTTGACCCTTACCCCTTACTATTCCACGCTAAAGATAACGCCTTCGATATTATCGAAGACACTCAGGAAAACCGCCGTAAGGGATGGCAGCGTATTTCTTTGTTTGCGTTTTACTTCCGACCAAGGGTGTTAGAAACAATACCACTAGGAAAAGCATTTCTTGATGCTTTCAAAGTGTCAGAAAGATCAAAACAGGCATATTTCGGGTTGTATCCCTTTAAATGGAAAGATAACTGGAAGCAATCGTTTGAGGCACTGCGAGGAGGTGGACGCTTATTTGTCGCACCAATATTGCAAACACTCATTCTCAACAGAGCGCCCAAAGAAACTATACAATGGGCTGATCGAGTAGCAAGTTGGAATTTCCAGAGGATTATTCCTTGTCATTTCGACTCACCAATTAAGGCAAATTCCCAGCAATTTAGACAAGCATTCAGCTTTCTGGAAAAGCAACATTTTTTGATTAATAGCTCATTTAATAGTGTAAGTAATACATTACCCGAAGAAGACTTTGAACTGCTGAGGGAAATAGAAGAGAAATTAAACAAGAGCGGGATTATACAACCACGAAAGGAAAAGGTTTAAAGAAGGCAGAGAGCAGAAAGCACTGGAATTTTAGCAAAAATCAGTTATTACATCTGTGTCCATCTGTGTTTATCTGTGGATATCTGTGGTTAATTTCCTAAAATTAGAGCTACAAGGTTTACTCCCTTCCCACTATGGCGAATACCTATTTAAAAAACCGCCAAGACGCAAAGAACGCCAAGGAAAAAGAAGAATATAATCGGTAATATTTTAGTGGAAAGGGAGTAATGTAGAGGCACGCCAATGTAAAGACCTAGCATAGCAGCCTCTACTAAAATTATTAATATTACAGAGTTGCAAAATCATTTATGACTAAAGAAGAAACGAGAATAGCAGAAGATCGTGAACATAAAGCTTACTGGAAACGCTGGGGTTCATATTTAAGTGAACGACAGTGGGGAACTGTGCGAGAAGACTATAGCGCAACTGGTGATGCTTGGGAATATTTTACTCACGATCAAGCTCGTTCTCGTGCTTATCGTTGGGGTGAAGATGGGATAGCTGGAATTTCTGATAACCATCAGCAACTTTGCTTTGCGATCGCACTCTGGAATGAACAAGATAGTATCCTCAAAGAGCGATTATTTGGCTTAACAGGTAAAGAAGGAAATCATGGGGAAGATGTCAAAGAATACTACTTCTATCTAGACAACACCCCGACTCACAGCTACATGAAGTATCTGTATAAATATCCTCAAACAGCTTTTCCTTATACAGAATTAGTAGCAGAAAATCAACAGCGCGATCGCCATGCCCCAGAGTACGAGTTAATTGATACAGGGGTATTTGAACAAAATCGTTATTTTGACGTGCTTGTTGAGTATGCCAAGGCTGCACCAGAAGATATTCTCATTCGCATTACTATTACTAACAAAGGTTCAGAAGCCAAACCTATACATTTATTACCTACATTATGGTTTCGCAATACTTGGTCATGGAACCATGATGAGCAAAAACCAACTTTGCGATTAACTCATAGCGATGAAAAACTCAGCATTGTAGAAGCCGATCATCCCACTTTAGGAAAGCGATCGCTTTATTGTCACGGCACACCAGAATTACTATTTACAGAAAACGAAACCAACAACGAACGCTTGTTTAGTGTTGCTAATTCCTCCCCTTACGTTAAAGATGGCATTAATAACTACCTTATTCACAACCAAAAATCAGCCGTAAA
>JBARVL010000214.1:0-59494 GCA_049646245.1 Crinalium sp.
AATTTTGAAGCATCTCAGAGTGCTGCATAGTTCGTAGGCGGATGTGCTTGTTCTGCCATGATTGCTGTTCAATACTACAATGAATAGTTGTATTTTTAGGTATTTCCTGTAAATTATTACTAGAAATCTGCGAAAATATAACTAAATTTACACCTAAATAAAAATGGCTGAACTAGCAACAATTCCTTTAACCGGAAAAGCTTTACTACAAAAAGTCAAAGAGTTATCTAATGTCCCCAGGCGCGAAACAGCTAGAGCTTGTGGCTATTTCACTACAACGAAAGAAAACAAAACCCGCGTAAATTTAGCAGATTTTTATGATGCAATACTCGCTGCTAAAGGCGTAGCAATTGAAGCGGCTAAAGATGGTCGTGGTCGAGAAGCAAGTTACCGCGTCAGCGTTCACCAAAATGGTCAAATTGTCATTGGCGCAAATTATACATCTGAATTAGGGTTAACCCCAGGCGATGAATTTGAAATTAAGCTGGGCTATAAGCATATTCGTTTAGTTAAAGTAGAAAATAGTGAATTTGAATCTGAATCTATGGTTAGTTGAGGATCAACTTTATTAGTTAATTTTTACGCTCATTTTATGCTTTGTGCGATCGCCGCAAGGCGACGCGCAAGCTTCGCAGAAATTAGATCATGCGATCGCACTACAGTGAGTGCCTTAACAAAAGTTAATACAGTGTCGATTTCTTTTGTCCGACTACTTAGGGATCGGGATTTGAGATTCAGGGTTCGGGGGGCATCATGTCGCTTTTGCTGATAGTGTAGGTAATCCGAGGGTAGGTGAAATCCACTTCCGTATTTTCTCGACTCCGTAGATGGTAAAACTCTCGCCTTTGTTCGTCGTTAGCCAACGTCAACCTCGTATCATCCAGGAAGTATGCATATTTGTCGTGAAACCGCACAAAGGTCTTTGATGTCCGAACGGTGATGCCTAACCATTGGTTCTCAGGTGTTTCGGCGGATTTGTCCAGCACGATCTTGTGCTTGAGCCGCTGATTGGTGTCAAGGGAAAACAGTACGACACTATTGTGAATTAGGGGAATCTCGATAAGATCATCGCCAGTCACCTTCGATTCGACGAGCAGTTTCCTCGGCGGGTTAGCTATCTCAGGCTGTTTGTAGCAAGAGAAAATAGCGATGAACGACTCGTCTGCCAAATCCAGGGCTTGGTCAGAATGGCTGCCCATAGTGGTGTAAGCGTTAGTGTAGTTTTCGATGAGTGCGTTGTTAAAGCCAACCAAAAGTGCCGCACTTTTTTGAATCTGTTGCGCTAACTGCTCATGCAGCAACTGAAAGCATTGCGCTGGGACGTTGTATCTTGTGGTGGTGCGTACAATCGGGATGCTACCTGTCTCGCCAATCTTGACCAGCACAGCTGCGTGCCGACCTTTTCCCACATCTTCAAACCGAACCGATGCAAGTAGTTCCTCAAAAAGATTGCCTTCGGTCAGTAAAGGATATGAGCGGATCTCGTCCGTTATCTTATATTCGGGGCGCAATGTAATCTCCTGTATTCATACTAAAGAGAAACTTACCGCCGTAATCGATGAAGGCTGGGGTTTTGTTCTCCTCTGCATACAGCTTGCGTAGCTCATTAATGCCATCAGGCGTCGGTGGTGCTAGCTTCACTAGCTTTTCGTCGGTTTTGAGGAAAGTGTGACCATTTTTGTAAACAGCCTCGGTACTCGAACAGCGAACCACATACCCCAGGCGAGTCGGGAGCAACTCGGCATCCAGCATCGATGACCGGATCTCGTGTGTGTACAGCCGGTTAGTGGACAGCGGCATAAAGAACACAGAGTTGGGGTACAAGGTCAAGGTGAACTGAGGGGGGAGCTTGCATCCAGGGCTTGCCAAAACCGACTCTTTGAGACGAAACTGTAGCCGAGTCAATCCGCTGATCCCTTTATAGCCGTAATCAAAGGCGTCTTGGCTGAGGGGATGTAGTTTATCGAGTTGGTCGTAGAAGGTGCAAAAGGCCATGATGCCATTTACAGGCATGTCCTTGGTCTTATCTGCGTGCGCCGAGATCTTAGCCTTGGACTGCTTTTGCACAGCGGTAGCAGGAGTGTTGTGGTAGATCTGCGCTAGGACGTGATTCAGGGGTGCCTGGTTCTGAAATATAAAGGCTGCCTCCTGGTTCAGGGCATTGACGATGTGCCAGTCGTGAGTGCGAAAGTTCTCGGTTGGTCCCGAAAGATTCGTGGAACACCTGAGCAGGTGGAAGTGCAGCGCTTCACTATCCTGCGCGATCGGCGTCAGATAGATTCCTGTGCGATGAGCTGTTCCGGGCTTGGTAGACTCTGTGAGGGACTGGAAAGCGTGTTCCTTGCAGATTTGGTTGAAGTGGTCGAAGCCCATGTCGAAAAAGCGTCGATAGTACACGCCGATACCCTGCACAAGGATGGGGACTTGACCCAAGTCTACAAGCTTCCAGGTATTGCCGTCTTCGTCTTCGCGGTAACCGTGCGAAAGCTCCCTGATCGCGAACACTCGATCAGCTGCATTGAGATGATGTCTGATGACCCTCGATATGTCGCCGCACAGGTAGACCGTTTTCTGGGAGAAGCTGGGTAAATCAAAATAAAGGTCATCGCTCGTGATTACGGAGCCACAAAAGTCTCCGATCAAGCTTTCATCTTCTAGCGTGGATGGCGCGATCAGAACGTTGTTTGTATCGAGGATGTGAGCTTCTGTTCTTTCCATTGTGCGTATTAAATTGTACGTGCTGTAATTTTCTAACAGCAAGCTAACAATTTATTGTACAGAGTAACTTCTTGCTGAATTAAAAAAAATCCTCAGCCGACATCCTATAAGCTCTAACCTGGTTAATCGGCTCATTGTTTATATATTTTAACATAGTTGTGTTTATTTCCGCCCACCTACTTATTCCACTCCGTTTAATCAATAAATCAGAATCAAAAAGGATAAAGTTCCACTCCTATATAAAATTCGGTACTTAAGCTCATAAAGACTATCCCGTATTAAGAGTTCTTGATGGAAGATTAATCGATTAAATATTGTGATGAGTGAAAAAATAATTAATTTAGAAAAATTATTCAAGACAATTACTCTTAGAGGACAGGCTGCTTTCCTACTCTCAGTTGGAGAGATGATCGTGAATGAACTTTCGGCAGACACTCATGGCATCTCTTTAGCCAGGAATGCTATGGATGATTGTTGGGAGTGGGCAGAAGAACTAAGTGTTGCAGCTAGTAAATTATATGGATATGTAGATAATGAGGATGAAGAAAAAGATTTGGGAGTAAGGGAATTGCATTATCAGCAACAAGATAATCAAACAATGATAGCTGCTGTCATTGCCTTAACTTGTATAGTTGGATATATCGCAAAAATAGCATATATAGTGGAGGGTAAAATATCTTTCCCTGTATGTATAGAAATGATGGATTTAGATTTCATCAACTACATTTTAGAAAATGCCTGTCAAACAAAATTATTTGATGTTGACAAAGCTTATATGATAATGAATTATCTTACAAGTAACTACTTAGCAAGCAACCCTGAAGAAGAATTAGGCTCTATAATTACCCAAGAAGAAATAATGTTAATGATTAAAAATGCCTAAAGCAATAGTAGCTGTAGGGCGGGCATCTGCCCACGGACAAACTTATCCGAAGTGATAACTTCAGATTGATGCTCAATCAAGGGTGCTAATATTTGATAATTTCGATCAATATTTTCAAATTATGATTGCGATCGAATCAATATGATCGATCACTATCGCTTTGACTCGATCGGATGTTTATTACTCGATCGTCTTTACAAGGGAGCGATCGCGGTTGATGACATTCAAGTGTTAATTCTGCGATCAAACATTAATAATCGCTCGCTTTGTAATACTCGATCGATTAGATCGATTGCCTCCGGTACGCTACGTAAATGTTAATTTTGACTTAGCCAAGCTTCTAGATCCGCGATCTAACATTGATAATTGAAAACAAAGAGTTAACTAAAACTGATTTGTACACGCTAAAAGATTTTTTTACAAATTAGCTAAAATAAATAAGAGAGGTACAAAAATGTCCTTCGACCACAAAGCGTTTGTATTTGATTGCAATTCATTCGATCGAGAATTAAAACCGATTATAGAAGATGCAATGGATACGGGTAGCTATGAAGATTTAGAAAGATATATCATAGCTAATTTAAATTTTTTAAAAGATCCATATGAGGGTGAAAGTTTATCCGAAGATTGGAAGGAAATGCTTGAATACCAAGAAGACCTAGATCAATATGGTGATTTTGCCATGACAAAATTTTATAATCCTGCTGAAGATATTGGACTTGGACATGAGTGGGCTGATGCTCAAAATATATTATCAAATGAATTAGAGGATTCTAGTATTGTACTTGGAACACCTATTGAAAGAAATGCCGTTTTTTTCGACCCAGGGAAAATGGGAAGTTATTTCCAATCTTCAGATATGGTGATAGAAAATAAACACAAAATTGATATGCTTATTAAGCAAAAGCCAGAATATGCAGAGATTTTAGAGCCAGTAACTTATATGTTTGAATGTGCAATTACGCTTGAGAAGGGATTATATATTACTTTTTAAAAAGTGTAGTACGAATGTTGCTCATCACTTGGAATTAAGACAAAAAAATGTAGGGTGAGCAAAAACTGTTTGAACTGTTAAAACTGTTAAAGCTGGACAGTAATAAATTTACAGCATTGTTGACTCTGCGCTAGCAGATTTTAGTTTATTTAACAAACAATCTCTCATAGAGAGCCGATAGGATCGCATTAAACTAAACTTTATAGCGTGCATATTGTAGCGATCGCATTAATATTTACTATGCTGTATTAGCCCCGCTATCGTGGCTCTTTATGAAAAAGCAACGTGATTGTTGAAATTCTTTTACCCTGTTCCACTTCAACTAATTACTGCACTGTTTCACTACTGTCTCTAACTGCATTGTACTTTCTGACTATTTAACTGCATCTTTACTCCCTGTTGCACTTCAACTGATTACTTGATTACTGCATTGCAAATGAGATATTTATTTACAGCAGAACCAAACGATACTGATTTCATTTTTAAAATCTCTTTCGACATACTAATTAACGAGCCTAATCTTATTGAAATTTTTAAAAATCTCCTGACCTGGAAAGAAGATGAAGTCCATGAACTATGGGGATTCAGTTTTTTCGATGAATATGAAGATCCTGTGGAGGAAGTTACAGTATGGTATTTAGATAAGGAGAAAAAATATAGTAAATCAGAATTTAACAAACTAATAACTATGGCAATTAATCATTTTTTCTGCATTTATCCCGATCCAAAAGGAAAAGAAGAAATAGATAAATTCATTGACCTATCAGAAATTTAGTGTGGGCAGTGTCCACCACTGGTACTTATCACGTAATTCCAAGAACTGGAGCATCAGAATAATGATTTATGAATGGTATGAAGTCTGGGCTGATGAAACCCATGACATCCCTTATCTACTACTTTTATATCTAAGTTCATCAGAAAAAGATAAGTTCTTTATCATAGATCCAAAAGAAGATAATAAAGTTGTAAAAATTTTGCCAGATTATGACGCAGCAACTGCATGGTTAACAGAGGATGAGTTTACTTTAATACGAGGAAGAATGTTTTTTGACGCATAAAGGTAGATAGAGAAGTAGAAATGTAGGGTGGGTAGTGTTCATCACTTTAAATAGCCAGTAGGGTGGGCAGTGACCACCGCTTCAAATCAGGGCAGAGCAAAGATTTAAACTCATTGTACGATCAATAGATTTTGGTAAACGCGATCGCTATTTATTGGCTCTTCTGCATCTATTTAACTTATTGCAACAAAGCACGTGGCGCGTCATGAAAAAGTAGCGTGATTGGTAAAATTCTTTTTGCTTGCTATATCTTATTACTACCTTATTGCACTTTATTACTACCTTGTTATATTGCAACTGCTGTAATTATTCACTTCACTGCACTCCTCAATGATTCAACCCAAGTCATGGGTACATCTGAGGTTCAAACTTCCATCTAAACCTGTTTTCGTGTCGGTTAATCTCCCAGACTGAAGATGGTGTCAATCGACTGATTAGCTATGACTTGATCGACCAGGTTAAAACAGTCACAGGTAGTAATACTGAAGCCTATAGTTAGGATAAGAATGGCAATCGCACCTGTGGCTCTAATGTGCCTGGAGTTAATAACCAACTCACTACTGATGGGGTTTATAACTACCAATACGATGGTGAGGGGAATCGCACCAGCCGGACGAATATTGCCAGTGGTGCGGTAGATCTACTGTTCAATCCTTTTTGATGTCACCACTGTGCATAATTCCGTGTATTACACGGAATTATTGATTTTTAGATTGAACGTCAGCACACGCTATCTGTAGCGTGCTTGCGTAAGTCCTGATCTTGTTGGACAGTGTAGATCTGGGGCATAGTGATATCGTAAAATAAAATTTCTTATCCAAGCAGGTTCTGATGTTCCTTTACTACCTTGTTGTCTGACAACTGCTGTAACTATTGTACGCTCGATTGTTAGAAGTGATAAAAGTGAACTCAACTGTTCGGTGTTTTAGCTGTAAAGTAAAAAATTTTACGCCTTTTTTGGCTCTGCGATCGCAGATTTTACCTTTTTGAGAGTAAATAACAGTTCAATGACAGCGAGCCGATAGGCTCATGCTCCCCTTAAACTGAAGTGCGTACATAGTGCGATAGCTTGCGCTGACTTGTCAGTTCGCACTTAGCACTCGGAGTCAGTTCGCACAAGTAATATTTACTATCTTGTATTAGCACCACTATCGTGGCGCTTTATGAAAAAGTACCATGATTGTTGAAAATCTTTTTACCTGTTTTACCCTGTTACACTTTCTACCTTGTTACACTTTCTACCAAGTTTTCCCTGTTTCACTCTGCTGCATTTTATACCTTGTTACACTTTGCACTTGACAACAATTTTACTGCACTTCACTTGAGTTTTTAACTAGATTAAAAAACTTTCTTCTGCCAAATTTTTAGAGCTGGTACTCCCACCCGAAGTTCAAAAATTCTTTAAAAATAAATGATTGAAAACATAATTGGCGATCAAATAACATTTGCAATACAATACTCAATATCAGAGTTAAACTCTCCCCAACTTTACGGTGAATGTCAGATCTGGATAGGTGGAAATTGTCTAGGTGGGCTCGAAGGAGGTGTGTACCTAACGAGAGTTGGTAAAATTATCCAGTCCGTGTATTTAATGACTGACAAACTCACTCTTCCAGAAGATCTATACGAATTGCCAGATCATGAAATATTTAAAATAATGGAAGAAAATCGATTAGACGAAAAAGGAACTTACTGGTTTATGTATACTGAGGGATTCGATTTAATGAGCAAGTATGTTTATTGTCGGAATGATATGTTGTATTTTTTATGGCAATTACGTCCCGCTCGATGGAATGATTTCAAAATTGGGGACTTTCCTGGGCAGCTATTTTCAGCAAAGGTACCGATTTCTACATATATTCAAGTAGCTAATGAGTTTAGCTCCAGCCTAGCTAGCATAGAAATGTAGTAGCAGTAGGGTGGGCATCTGCCTATAGACAAACTTGTGCGGAGCAATAACTTTAGTTTGTGCGCTCAATCGGCTTTACCAGATTCAACCTCGATCGCAAGCGATGATTTTAACTCATGCTGGAGAGCTATTTGGGATTGATTAATCGTTGGCATTGCCTACCGTTCGCTATCTTCGTCTGCTGATGCAGAAGGTAATCGCTGTAATTAAATAATTATATGAATCAGCCTATTTTTGATAAATTTTCTAAGGAAGCGAAGCAAATTTTTCTCTCCAATAATATTGATGGATCAAAAGAGATTGATTGTCAACAACTTGAACAATTATTAAATGAGGCAGGTTATACAATTTCAGATATCGTAAAATGTTTTTTTTCTATGTGTGCTTATTGTCGCATAGAATTTCCTTATGATATATCTAACCCTACAAATAATATATACTGGGAATTAATAGTAGATCCTACAGGAGATATTGATACAGAAGATAAAATTGAGCTAAAGCGACTTTTCAACCTTGATTTATGCCCATTAGCTTACACAAATTGGAATGCCAGTATTTTTATAGATGAAAATGAATATGTATATATATTTGAAGACTGTACACTATATCTACTTGGTAATAGCTTAGTATCTGGGATCGAAGAAATTTTCAAGGGTAAAAATTGGCTAATTAATCCAAGAAATGAAGTTAAGCCATTAGAAAAGCCGTAGGTAGGGTAGGCACTCCCCACGGACAACCTCATACGAAGCGACAACTTCTGATTAAGGCTCTTAATAAAGTAGACCTATCTTTTTGATCATAAAACGTTACATCATTTACATATAGAGCCTTTTAGCCTATTTCGTCGCCCCTTCAGAAAAGCATGGCATTAAATAAATTTCAAATACCTACTAATCTCAAGCTACCCAAACAAATAGAGAATGAACTTTTATGTCTAGCCAAAAGCGACCTTGTTCATAAATAAACCAATCACTAGATCGTGCATGACAATTGATGAGCGAAAAACAAATCGTCCTTCGAGCTAATAAATAGCGATCGCATTTACCGAAATCTATCGAGCGTACAATGAGTTTAAATCCTTGCTCTGTATTGAATTGAAATGGTGGGCAGTGTCCACCCTACTGGCGTGACCTATGATGATATTTGTTGTCGATTGTGATATTCAGCAGCAAAATTAGGTGCAACAGTTAATTGAGATGGATCGTCTTTGAGAAAGAAATATTTCTTCCCAATACAGGCTATCACTTTTTGTTCGATATCTTGATATTTTTTAGTATTCCAACTAAATGGACTTTCATCTAAATATAGTAGTATTCCTCCATTATGTTTTTCAATTAAACTGGCAATAGAACTTAGATTTTTTTCTCCAATCATATTTATATACGGAATACCAAAATAGTTAAGCCAGTAAAGACCTGGGAGTGACTTGTAGATATTCACCCCCATCACACTATTGCCAATAAAATTTTTCGTTATAAATTCAGCATTGTGACAAGCTCTTGCATAGCGAATAGGAAGTAATTTCGTTATTTCAGAAAAGAAATCCATTATCCATTTATTAATACATTGACCTTCTATTTCTAAAATCTTTAATATTTCAACACTTATTGTATTGTTATTAGTTGTAAATAGCTTACGACTACTATCTAAATAAAAGTAAATCCCCTTGTAGCCTCCAATTAGTTGAGCATTACTAAGTCCATAAGCTCTTAATGGGCATACTTTACTAACTGCTTCAAACAAACTACTATCACTAATTGTAGCAATCTGTGGAGCATTTTCTACGGGAAGGACTTTTAATTCTTGTTTCCAAATAGGAAGTTTTTCTGAAATAATATTTTTCAGTATATCCAGTTGCTTTTTAGAAAAAAGCTCTTCTTCAAGGATGAAGTCAATACTAAGGTGAACGTCTTTTGTGGATATTTTATTTTTCAGAATGTTATTAGTTTTTTGACATAGGTCTTATCTCAAGCTTTCCCTCTTCAATTAATTTAAAATATTGTCCTCTAACTGGGGGATTTAGATCTGTGTAAACAATAACTTTAGCATTAGCAATTTTTTCTCTCAACACTGGATCTTGTATAAGATTAGCCTTTGCTCTGTATTTTTCAACTTGGGCGACATAATCTAATATTTGTTTTCTTCCTCTAAATAATATTAGACGTATTAGTAATGGTTCAATGTAACTAGGAACAAATAGTGGCACAGTCTACTTGTTCCATTCTTTAATTTGTGACTGAACCGTGGGATAAATAGCAGAACTTTTAGGGATTTTCTTAGCTGTGGCGATCGCCAGTTTGACATTACTCTCTGCTTGACTTTGTGCGATCGCATATAGTTGTTCGCTCCAGTTATTGATAGCTTCGGTTGCTTCAGCTTTGACACTGCTTGAAGTTGGAATGGATGAAGCTGTTTTGATTGCTTGACTAAGGTTTTCTACAGTGCCACCATTGGCAATTGAGTAAGCGTTCCGTAGATTAGTTGATGCGATAGCATCCGAGTCTTCGCTTTGTACTGGGTTAGGTGCGGATTTTTGCGATTTGGGTAATCGGGTTTCAACTATTTCGATATTAGTCTCAGTATTAGAATCTTCGACTATTACTTCTTCTGCTGAATTGTTTGCTGTTGACGCTTCTAGTTGTCTAATTAGGGTTCTCCAAGCTGCAATTTGAGAACTCGCTTCATCATATAATGCACGCCCTTTAGTAATCTGCCTAGCTATGCTTATAGCTGTTCTTAAGTTGTCAACATTATTACTGCGGGCATAGCTTTGAGCTTGTTGTAACAAAGGTCGATCTTGTAGAGTTTCTACGATGCTTGACCATTCCCGAATCTGTTTTAATGCGGTTGGATACAAGGCACGCCCTGACGAAATCTGCTTGGCTGTATCAATCGCGGCGAGTAAATCTTCTGTTTTATTTCCTGCGGCAAGAGCGTTGGCATCGTCAAGTAAAGGCTTATCTTCAATAGTTTGTATCTGTTGTCGCCACTTGTAGGCTTGCCGCTGTGCTTCACCATATCGTGGGTTATTGATGGGTATTTTATTTACTTCATCAATCCCTGCAAGCAGATCGTTAATAGATCCAGGTGCAGCTAAATTTCGCCCTTCGTTTAAATGCTCTACGTCGGTTATTTCCAGTGTCCATTTGAAAATTAGGCGCTGTGCTTGCTCGAACAGCGGGCGCTCACTTTTGAGTTGCTTTGCCATTGCGATCGCAACTTCCAGATCACTAACCTCCCCCTCATTGGCGCGTCCAACTGCGGAAGCTAAATCAATGATGTCCTTAACTTCAGATAAGAGTGTTGGCTCTGGTGGGATATTTTTGGCTATAGATAAAGCTTCTTTCCAATCACCGCTGTTGAGTTTATTTTTAGCAATTTTTACTAAAATTGTCCCGCTTTTAGTAATTAGATCCGTACTCTTTTTAAAAACTAAACTTGTAGAGGGAATGCTTTGGGCTATCTTAATAGCTTTATATAAATTTTCAACTCCCCCTTGGGATACTAAGTCATAACCTATATCTAGTTGCTCATTCTCTTTTTGAGTAAGTTGCAATATATCTATAAGTTGGTTGTATTTAATGTTGCCCCAATACTCATTCCCCAACTTTGTGAGTTTTACAGCTTCAGGGAAAACTTTCGACCATTCTAAATTTTTGATATAGCTAATGGCTGTATCGTAGATTTTTTGGGCGGTTGACCAAATTAATTGCCATTCTTCAATTGAGGACTTCGCCAATGGCGTTACTTTTGGATGCAAGGGAATTTTTTTAGCCGCAGCTATTGCTTCATCTAATTTCCCTTCTTGGAAATAATCATCGGCTAACTTAAGAATATCGCGTGACCATCTTTCTATGCGGCGGTCAATTTCTGAGTGCAGTGCATGGTTAGCTGGCAGGCTATTGATCAGTTCAATAGCTTCCACTAAGTCATTGACTGTTTGTTTATTAGCAGCTAGCTCCGCGCAGTACAAGCGCATAGATGCAGAAGCCGTCAGCATGAATATCTTGGGGCAGTTGGGCGCTGATGGCAGCTTCAGCAACAGTGATACGCCGATAAAGCTTAAGCTACCAGATACAATCAGCGTCGCTCCTACCCACATCTGCCAGGGTAATTGCCACTGAGATTTTTGAAATTGCTTTTTTGGGATTGGTTCTGTCGATGGAATATATTTTGAATTGGTGGCTTTAGGGAAAATGTTTATTACTGATGAACTTGATTTCTTTTGTTCCCCAGATACTTGAGGCATAATATATTATTCGACCACAGTATATTTATTGCTGGTTCACTCTATATACTTTTTATTAAAGTTGCATCATCCTTCGGTTAAATTATCAAAACTGCTTTTAATTGGTTTGTCTCTAGTTGACGTTTCTGTTTCATCACAACCTCACAATTTATGTCAAATTCCTCAATTACTGTCGTAGTACTCGACCAGCATTAAAGATAGCTATCAGTGCTACGCCCACATCAGCAAACACAGCTTATGGAAGACAATCAGCAGCCAAAATCATACTAAAAGCGTACTAACCAAAACTAATTTATGTAGAATTAAACTGTTTCGGCAACCAGCAGTTACTGATATAAATACCGAATTAACTTTGGCAGGTCATCTTTAGCTCGCTCGCCTTGATCTAATCTCTCTAACACTTGTTGAGGACTCAGCCAAAAACTTTCAATAAAATCGTTTTTGTTATAGTCAGGGGTTTCGTCTGTTCTAATTTCGTAAACACACATAAATGCTGATACAGCATGATTATAAGGTGTTAAGTAGCACATTAAACGAACATCAACCTGAGTAACCTGCATATTTAACTCCTCGGATAGCTCGCGCTTAAAGGCATAATCGTAGCTTTCGCCACTCTCAACGTGTCCGCCCATACTTAAGTCCAAGCACAAGGGAAAAATTTGCTTGTGAGCCGCTCGACGAGGAATCCAGAGACATTTCTGCGAATTGACTAGAAAAGCATTCACTACTCTAAAATTTTTCAGCCCTTCGCTATACACCTCTGAGCGACGTTTTTTGCCAATTACTACGTCGTACTCATTAACCATATCCAGCCATTCGTCATGGGATGGATGGTAGTAACTGCTGTTTGAGTTCATCTTGATTGTCTATGTGTAGAGAAAATGTACGCTTCACTGATTCATCAGTACAACTCCCTTAACATCATATAACCGTTCCTTTTTCGCTACCCTCATAAAAGCGGTTCCAAATCATTGAGGTGATTAAATGAACTTTTCTGATTACTTTGAGGAAACTGAGGGATATTTGGGTTGGGACCATCAAGAGGACTTAACTTCTTGGTACATTAGAATCCGTCAACTGAAAGAAGAATTACGTTCAAACGTTATACTTTCGATCAAAAATAAAAAAACTTAAGCTTTCAAGTCTGGGGGTTTGAGTAGGATTGGATACTATTGGCGAATGTACAACAAGTAAGTCTACAAAGATGTTACAAGCACTAACAGCTTCGTACTTTGTTTCGCCATGTAGCTTGTAACATGATAGTAAGAATATTTGTATTATAGCGTTTCTCAGTCAGGTGGGGTACAGGAATCAATCTCAGGGTTAGGGCGAAGCATTTGCGCTTTAAGTTATTGGTAAAATCAAAGTTCTTCTTCGCAAATGTTTCGCCCCTACAGGTGTACCTCCCCAAATCAGTAAATGCTATACTTTCGCCAACAGTATCAGCATGGGAACAAAAATGTATGTTGTGGTAATGATAAAAAGTTTGCCATCCCGTAACGGTAAAATCCTCCTATTTAGCTTGTAGTAAAAGGTTTAAACCTTAATGAATAAAATAAATTCAAATATTACCAGAAGAACTTTTTTAAAACATCTGAAATCGGTTGGTAAGTTTGCGTTATTAGGCGATATAGATGTTCCTTCAGAACAGAGCGTATCTTTAAAAAAAGATAAAAAGATTTATGGTGTAACGTATCATCATGAAGCTCGATTAAACATATCTTCTACTTCATTTGACCCAACAAAAATTAGAGAAGATTTAATTAAACTAAGCTCACTAGGCGCTAATATGCTCCGAAGTGATGTTAGCTTTGAAAGAGTATCAATTCCACTAGATTTGGCTTTAGAATTCGATAAATGGTATGTGAAAGAAGCCAAAATTCATGGTCTAGATGTGCTTATGGTTATAAAAACTAAAGAACAGATACAAACCTGTGTTCCATTTCTTAAAGATGACGTTACTTTCTGGCAACTGGGAAATGAACTAAACAATCAAGTTTTTGCAGAAAGCATAGTAGGCAAGGACACAAACCTCAAAATGGCAGCAAAATGGTATGAGCAAAACGCCACTTTGCTTAAGTCAATACATCCTCAAGCCAAAATAGTTCTAAATCCCGTTGACTTACCTAAAATATATCCAATCATTTATACTTCCTGGGTTGATTTTTACAAAGAATTATTGAAAGCTAATATACCGTTTGATATAGTAGGTTTCGACAGCTATCCTGGCGGTTCTTATCAAGGTGGTTTTCCATCAGATATAGCAAGATCAGTTATTACTGCTAAAAAAGTAGCTGAAAAAATTTGCAAGCCTGTCTGGGTAATGGAAACAGGAGCATCTACTTTTAAAAGATCTGTAAGCTTACAAGCTGATTATGTCAATGATGTGGTGGCTTCAGCTTTACAAGCTAGAGCGGACGGCATTTTTATCTATGAAGCATTTGATGAAACTAAAGTTAAATCAGAAGTTACATCCTTTATTAAAGAATCTCAAGAAATTGAAGAAAATTTTGGAATTTTGGATATCGACGGGGACCCAAAACCCAGCTTTACAGTGTACAAAAAAGCTATAGAACTGGATCAAGAAGGAAAGCCAATACCCTTATCATTTTCTAGTAAAATTTATAGGCTAATTGCTCCCTTTTATAGGCTTATTATGCCTATAGGTGGTCCATTAGGATACAATGATTTTGTTGATATTCCCAAAACTGAATTTTTTAGCGGCTTGATTTTTAGATATATCTTTGGAAAATTCATAAATCATACCGAAAATATTTCTTTTAAACAGGGCATGGGTATCTCTTTTGGTGGAGGTAGTATTTTACTGGGTATACTTAATTTGTTTTATAGACTCACTGGAACAGATCCTGTCAACAGTGCCGCCAAAGCCGGTTTTACTATCTTGCAAGCCCTATCAATATTTACAGGCTCTACTCAATTATCAGTTTTTGCAGCAAAAGATAATAATGTAAAAAGAAAGCTTTTTTTAAATTCTCTTATTCCACCTTTATTGGCTACATTAATCGGAACCTTTGTAGGACCTTTTGAAATGCTTTATTTATGGACATCTCCGCTCTCAACTCTTGCTATTGAATGGGCTGAAAGAAAGCTTTATAAAAAATAAGTTAGTAATACTAAACTAATTTTTTTATATTTAAAGTGTATATTATAATTAATTATATTGACAATGCAAGTATAAACTAAACAATACTAATCAGCTTTATCCTGGAATATTAGGAAAAACCGTTCCACCATAAATCTGATTTACAGTAAATTTAAACAAAATAGTAAGCCATTGTTCTAGGCGGCGGCACTCCGGAAATTGTTGGAATAACCACATCCACTTTTGCCATAACTCAGGCGATCCTCCTAAAGAGATTGCTTCCCGCCAAAATATATAGCTTCTAAGTCCTAATAAATCACCCAGGGTTTCAGAGCAAACCCTCGTGCGTACTAATTTTACAAACCTCTCATCTAACTCATATGATTCCATAAAATCATCAACTTCATCCGGATTGTAAACCCGTATTCGTGCAAGTAATTCAATAATTGCTTCTTCAACTGAGGATTCCTTTACTTTAACTAACATCTCTAATGCACTGAAGGCAAACTTAAGGTAGCCAGATTCAATTGCACGCATTGTTAATTCAAATTGAATAAAGTCTTTCATCCAAGCAGAGTCTTTATCCTTAATCATCTTTTCTATATAGTGCCTAGCTATTGAGGTAAGCGGTATATCTTCATGTTGACCGGCTTGCGCAAAACATATCGCATCTAAGTTAGTAAATCGCCGTACTTGAAGTTTGCACCAACATTTACCCTTAAAACGCTCAAGATAATTTGTAACCATGTATATATATAGCTTTAATGCTTCGCCCTGAAATTCACCATAATCTGCCTCTGTCATAATCGCAGTGGGACCAACAAGCAGGCAAAAAGGACCAGGTTTCTCAACTTTAATAGCTTGGTCAAACACATCTTTGACGACTGGTAATGCAACTTTAGGATGAGCCAATACATGCTTTGTCAGCATGACACCGGTCAGCCATGCCAGCATCATGTCTCGCTCTGCTGCTAAGCCTAATAAATCATCTCGAATGTCTCGTACATCAGTTCTGTTAACATCCATAAATAATACTATTTTGCGAGCCAAGACTTGCCGTTTTCTCAGATGACGATCCCGTTTAAAAAACTGGTTTAACTCTGGGATGCTCAACGCACTATTTGACGGAGCTTCATCTGCAAGTTTTACTATAAATACTACTACTAACCACAGCAATAATGCCCGAATTCGCCCTTTTATTTGTTCTCCTATACTCCCTGCTTGCTCGGGATTTACTAGCAGCAGTTGCTTAATAGCATGTCTCCAAATATTCCGTAAGATTAATGTAGTTTCAATAGTAACATCATCATCCTCTTGATTTTGCTGGCGTAGATTTGAGATAGTTGTTTTATTTTTAAAATCTTCAAAGAGAATCAGTAGTGACAATCCTACAGCAGATTCAAATCTGCAAAGAGTTGGCAACTTAAATAACCCTTTTGAACTAATTAAGTGCTTGAGTATTTCAAAGACAGCTTCAGGTTCCCCACACCAATAAATGAAGGCATATCGAATAGCTACCGCACGGACAGCAGGAGAGAAGTCACACAAAGCAAACTCTATTAACTTGCTTATTTTAAGGCTTGAGGCCACATCGATTGCTATTCGCTTCGCAGGTGGACATTGTGCAAAAATAGCTCCTCGTCTGACAACATTTCTCAACCATCCTCTCCTTTCGTTGAGTAGAGGCTCAATTATTCTATAAACTTTCTCATATTCATCGTTTCCATACTCAATTAAAGCAGCAATCACAATCTCATCCATACGTTGATTATGAGGTTGAACCAGTTGAATACAAAGGCTTGTACATTCTTCTGCTTTCAAGATATGCATTTGCTGCTCAAGGCAATTTTTAATGGCTCCCCATAAGTATGGAGAGTTTGGTAATTGAGTAATCCACTCTTTATAGTTTTGTTTGGCTAAAGCTTTTTGAGCTAATTCTTTCGACAGAGCTTTTGCCATAAAATATTCATAGAAACGCTCATATTTGAAAGCTATCTTCTTTTCCCCGCCTTCCACTTGATTTACTAGAATATCAGCGTCTAATAAATTGGTAATGTTGTGGCTATTTACGTTAGCGATCGTGTTACTGTACCGTCCATTTAGTGCCATTGAAGGCACTAAAATTTTTTCTAACAATGACAAGTCTTCTTCTTGAAGTAGCCTATCTTCAACCAATGCATTTATGTACTTTTCTACCAACATTCTGACTTTGAGAGTGTTAGGAATTGTTGTTCCTGCATAAGTTGTTGCTACTAGCAGTAGATTAAATGGATCAGCTAATATCTTCCGTAGCTCACCCTGCAAAGCTTTATACTCTGTTTTTAGTTTGAACTCCTGCTTATATTTAGCATAAACTTGTGGTAGCTCTTGACGTGAAAAAGGTTCCATCAGCACACAGGAGCTAAGCGACTTCGAGCCAATTCCCCAAGTTTTAACCTCTGTCTCCTGATAATAGTACGCCTCGGAAAGTTTTGTATCTCGCTTGATAGCCTGCCAGGTCTCTGGTCGACAACTAAATACTACTTTTAGCCAATGCCAACCATCCTGTACTAATTTATCCAGTTGTATTAACAGATCATTGGCTTTCGGATTCTCATTAATAGCATCTATACAAAGGATAATTAGTTGCTTCTCTATTTGATCCATCTTGGCAATTTCAGCCCAAATATTCTTTATATCCTGTATTTCTTTCCTGATTCGCGTAAGTCTTTCAGAGAAGTCTTTACTAATAAGATCTGTTACTGTTTCTGCGGTTTCTAAACGTGCGCCATCGTACATCAAGACACACATGGTGTTTGGTGTCTGAAATTCTTCAGCTAATGCACAGAGGAAGTTACTCTTTCCAACACCAGACTTTCCTATCAACACAAAACATCGCTTCTCTGAGCCTAGAAAATTCTCAAACGCATATCGAGTTTTATTTCGCTGTAAATATAAATTCTTCTTATACTTGTGCCGAACGGTTGCCATTCGGTCTTGAGTGAGATTTTTGCAGATAGTATGTAACTCCTCCCAGCTAAGTTTGTCCGGAACTTTACTCTGGTCTGAAGTTTGCGATTGATAAAATTCCTTCCAATAAAGGGGTGGTTCTGTAGGGTTTTGAAAAATTACAGGCAACCAACTGGCATGAGGAAACTGATTTTCTAGTATCTTTAGCCGCTCTCGGGCTTTTCGCACTGACTGATACAGCGATTTCCCTTTGGAGAATGAGTCGAGGAAATACTTCAAAAACTCTTGCGCTACGACATCCGGCACATCCTCTCGCATAACAATGATCTGCGGAATTTGTAGTTCAGCCAAGCTTTCAGCTAATCCTAGCCCATCACAAGAATTGAAAATGGCTAGCTTTAATCCTCTAGCAATGGCTTCCCTAAGGGCAAACTTAAGATCTTCAATAGTCAGGCTATCATTCTCGTTAATAAACATTCGACCTGTTTCACTTCGGCTCGAACTATGCCCAGCAAAAAACAGGATGTCCCAATCTTGCTCCCACAAATAGCTATTAAATACTTCGCGCGTCGGCTGGTTTAGAAAGGTGGGGTCTGTACCTGGCAGTTGCTCAATTAATTTTTGGTCTGCTTCTACATTAATGCCTTCACTGTTTCCCAGAATTGCTAGAATTCTCACTTGGCTTCTAGTTGCACTAGAAGTATCTCTCTCTACACAGTTAACTTCTGGAGCAGCTAGACCTACCTCAGCCTGATGATAATGTTCAAGAAATTCTTCAAAAAAGATGTGCCAAGGCAAATGCAGCAGCTGCGGATCTTGGGGTTGAACAATCAATCTAATGAGTTCAGGGGGGTCCAGTTGTTGAAGTAGTCTTTCACGAACCTTGCGGAATTCTTCTGCTTTGTACCAATTCAGCAGGCTGTCTCTTAGGGCTTTTGCTGAGCCGTGGTAGCTTCCGATATTGGTGATTTGTGCTGCTGGCTTTCCTAGTCGCGTCTCTCTGCTTAGTCCACGATAAGATTCCTGCCAGCTACGAGAGTTCGTGGGAATTTCGGGCGCTGGGGGGAGTTTGCCGGGACGGCTGCTAGAGCGCTTCCCTTCTTCTGCAATTTCTAGGGTGACTGAAAATCCGTTCTCGAAATTCCCTGCAGTAATATGTAGGACGACTAACTTGGTCATGGCAGGTTGCTCCTCAGCATGATTAACCTTTAGAACATAAAGTTTTCCGTTATCCCAGCATCTCCCAAGGAGACTCTGATACTAAACCTTTCTCCAGGGCGACCCCAAAATTTGCACTGAATTGAGTTATCGTTACTTCTAGCTGTGGCTTCTTCAAAAGTATCTCCTATTTCATCTAATACACTTAAGTTGAGGTTCTCTGGTAAAATCGTCTGTTTTTTCATCGGGTGGACTTGGACAAAAGCACTTACCAGACCATCTGACCTAGGCAGTAACTTAATAGCTAGGGCAACTTGATAACCAGCCATTTGTATTCCCAAGTCAACAGATTTAACCCGGTGAACAAGTCCTTCAGAATTGCTGGGGTCAAGAATCAATAAGCTCTCAGCTGCCTTCCATCGAGTCTCTTCGTCCTTAGTAGTGCGTAGAACATGGAGTAGTGCATTAATGGCTTGAGCGGTCTCAGAGTCATTTAGTCTAATTGCCACTATTTGTGCTGCAGCTTGACGTCGCTGGTGTTCATCCAGACTGGTATACAGCGACTCTATTAGTTCGGTAACTGAGTGTCGCAACTGTTCAGAACGGTAAGTAATCCCAGCTAAAGCCAAACTAGGTTCTGGAGTACCAAAAATTCCCTCCCAAGCTTGCCAGCCAGCCTGAATAGTTTCTGAAAAGTTTTGCTGCAACCACTGACCCAAATTCACTGGAGACTTATTGGGTGTAACAGATGGCGTCGTCTGAGCTTCCCTTTGTGTGTTTGCCAAGCGCTGTTGATACAGGTTTTGTCGCCACTCATCATTAGCCAAAAACACTCCCCACTGTTCAAAGGGAACTAAAATTCTAGGAGAATAAGACGATGGCTGTCCTAAGAGCGTTAGTAAGACTTCAGCTTGGGCAGCAGATAGCTTTGGCAAGGGAGCCACTTCTACTTTCTCACTGGTGCAAAATTCCCGCGCTACCAGCATGACATTGAGATCCTCAATCAAGTTTTCGCGCTCTAGGAAATAGCTAAGAGCAACCGCATCATAGCTTCCTGTAGCTTTCAACTGTTGGTGAGTGGTATATCCCCACACACGTAACCAGTTTTCTTCTAGATCAATCTGTACAGCCAGGTAGTAATCTGCTTCCCAGCCGGGGATATCAACCCATTCTTGTGAGACACGCAGTTCCTGGATGTCATCGGTTTCAGTGGGAAGAATCACCAACAGGGAATGACCAAGGGTAATAGCTGTCCCGTTAACTACTTCCCAAATGCTAGGTAGGGCTGCGGCATCAGGCCAAACTGTTGGCTCTTCTGCGATATCCGGTTCGGTTCTCAGCCAGGTCATTAAGACCTCTGAAGAGAGAGAGTTGAGGTAAGCATTCCAGCGTCCTGCTGGGTAGGATTGAGCCTGAGCCTTTTCCCAGGCTACCGCCTTGTCTTCTTTTGAGAATTCTAACCAGAGGTGGTTAGGGTAGGCTGTTGCTAGTTCATCAAGTCTCGTTAGCGTTTCCATCGTTTTTCACTCCTTATTGGGTTTAGATGCTCCACATGAACACCACGCTAGTTCGTTTTCAGTTAAATACCTTCTTGAGTTAATTGCTATTCCTCAGTTTTTGTGAAGCGTGACTGTGTTGAACTCAGTGTTTTCATAATGTTTCGGGCAGTTTAGTCCTAAGTCCGTTTAGGATAGCGTCGGATTCCCTGCTTAGCCATTCATCCACCACAGCAACTATCTGTTTATGCTGTGGACTGAGAGATGCATTTAGCTTCGTTTGAACGTAGTTACTCAAATGCTCTTGGAAGAACTGCTTCGTATTGCTGATTTGGCAGATGACTTCAGAGAGTGGAATTTGAAGCTTCTCTGCTACTTGCTGTTCTTCTAAATGCCCGTAGTAAAGTACGAGAAACTTCTGCCCATCTAAACTCAAAAACTTTAACGTATCTTCTAAAAAGGAGTAGATTAGTCTTTGACAGTACTGAGTAAGCCACTCTTCTAGTGGGTTCATTAGTCTCTCAATCTGCTCGGAGTTCGGCTGTATTTTCTCGTTACTATTATCTTTACTACGCTGTACAACACGTACAACAATTCTCAGCATCTTCCGTTTGTCTTGATCAATGTAACGCGAAACTGTGTACTGACGTATATTTAGTAGCGAGGCGATCTCTTTCTGAGTTAGTTTAAATCCGTACCAGAGCTTTAGTATTTTTTGTCGCTCCGACTCCAGAGCATTAAACTCTTCAAGCAATAGAGATTGAACCTGTCTTTTAGCCTCATTGAGTTCTATTACCCAGGTGGTATGCAAAAAAGGCTCCTCATTACTAGATGAGAGCATCGAATCTAGGTTAGATTCATCAATCGGCTCAGAATAATCCAAAGGGTTTTTTGGTGTTTCGTAACTTCGAGCAGCTTTAATACAAACCTTCATCCATTTTTCAAAGCTTGTTGCATCTAGCTCAGGACTGGAAGCAATTTCTCTCGAAACTAATGGGCTTACTCTCATCTGGTTGTACAACTCAGCCATTATTTGAAATTGCTCAACCGTTGGTTGAGGTAGTCTCCGGCTACTTTTATCTCTTTGTGTAGGAGTATAAATTTCTAAGAAGCAGTTCTTCCAAGCCAAGCAGTAGCGGGAAACTTCTGGTTCAAAACACCCTACGCTTTTTAGCGCATCTTGAAGTCTTCGTTGAGTCAGTCTTTTTAATAATCCCCAATCTGAATACTTCCCAACTCTGTACTCCTTATAAATGGCATCAATAATGGCACTCTTGAGCCGGTACTCGATATAGTTTTTTAGACTTGAATTAAAATTTCCTGGTTCAAACTTATTGACTATTTTCAACAACTTTTCGGAATTAATGGTTTTTTCCTGAGCAGTTTGGAAATAGTGCCAGAAAGCTTCTTCTTTTGATATAGAAAGCAATTGGTACCTGTCAAGGCTCTTTTTTGCAGCCCAGTAACAGGCTTCTTCCAGATACGCAGATATGTGGTTCCTAGCTAATCTGTTTTTCCCATCCGTTTTTAAAGCCTGTAGCCAGTATTCAGCCCAAAAATTTTCCTCATCTACTATTATGTTTTGCTGGATTTTTTTCTGTTCGGTCGCAAAGTTTTTGCGTAAATTTAGGTCTTTCCTCCATTGAATCTGTTGCCGACCTTCAGTTTGATAAGCCTCCACAAAGGATGAAAACTTCTCAATGCTGGTTATACGCATACGAATAAACATAGTCATTTCCTCATCAACAATTCAGCATTTTAGTAGTCGCATACATTACTTCTGGTTGAACAAGCCATTCGATTAATTGCGTTCCAAGGGGTGCTTGAAGGGTGTAACTGAGCGCAGTCATTGATCTATCTATATAGACTGTTTGTCCTGTCTAGTTGAGATAGATCTTCAAATCTACACTCAAGTTACTGCTTGACTTTTTTTACTTGATTAATTGAATAGTTTCGTTGATTAACTGTAACCACCGACTCGGCTGAGGGGTAGCAGGAGTAGATGGTTGATTTCATTTGACAGAGAGACACTACCTCCGCCGGAATAAACTAAGGCCTGGACTAAAAGTAAAACTCTCATCAATACCGTAGCACTAACAGCCCACTTTTTCGTCACGTACATTTTGAAAAACTCCGTTTCGTTATACCACCCTCGTCCGCTGACGAAGCCAGTCCGAAGGACATAGGCAGAGCGGGGTAGTTTGTTTATGTGGCCCGAAGCGCCGAACCGAATGCTAACAGTTAGCAGTAAAGTAAAGACGCCACGCAAGCACTACTTTCAGTCAACAACGCAAACCCAGCTGTAGGGATTTCCCGGATCGTAAGTTTTGGCGTAGGCAACCTTATGCCAGGGTTTACTTACAGGATATTGAGTCTGGCAAGCGTGGTTAAGGTTAATTCGCTTGTACTGGAAGCTTAAGCCTGGGGGAAGGCTGAGGGTATTACTTTCGCATTGCCAAGAGTAGGCGTTTGGTCTAAATTTCTGAAGACCAAAACTTGCACTACTACCATCCATGTAATCTCGGCAATAGGCATCAATATCAATACCGCCAAGTTTCCTCTCGGCTCGAACCTCCTGTGCCGTGAACAATGTCCCAAATGTTAAGGACAACATGACTAGAACCCGCAGACTTGAGTCTAAGACATTAGGTCTCAGCTTGCTATTAAATGAAAAAATCGACATAAAGAAATTCTCCTGATTGTTCTAACTGGGTGAAATAATTGATCAACCTAATGCCCGACTGTAGCTCTGGCATTAGGTTGCTGCTTGACTTTTACTTGATTAATTTAAAAATTCCATTGATTATTATTCCCAACAGGGAATTCTGCTGAGGGGTAGCAGGAGCCGATGGTTGGCTGTCCCGTTCCGAGGGGGCAGGAGATGGGGGCTGGCTGCTTGTCGGCGGAACAGGAGGAGATGGTTGATTGCTGCTATCTGGAGTGGAAGAAGATTGAGAATTAGTACACACGAAACCCCATTTGTAACTCTCACTATTTTGGGGATCTTGCTTGCCTACCAGACTGGGGTCGTTTGAGTAAGCTATCGTTCCTGCTTGAATTTGAGCGACCGTTTCGCAACCATTTCCGCCTTCAACTGAAAAATTACCTACTGCAACCCAAGCTCCATCAACCGTCATTGAACCCCCTTTTGAGCCACGCGGGAGAAGCCCTGAATAGCCTTGGCATGAAGCACTTGCCTCTTTTTGCAAGGGAACCATAGTCCCGCCGCCTGGTATCCAAGCGAGAAACTCAACCTTAGCTGTGTTACCAACTGAGGGAGTAAATTCAACGCACACCTTTGTCTTATTATTTTCTTTTGAGAGAGAAACACTGCCCCCTCCAGAATAAGCTAGGGCTTTGACGGGAAGTAAAACTATCACCAATGCTGTAGCACTGACTGCCCACTTTTTCGTCACGTACATTTGGAAAAACTCCATTTCGTTTTTGCCTACATTCATCTCTCAGACTAGAATTTGCAAAATATGCAGGGTTAACGAAAAAAGTGGCAGCAACTTGCAGTCCGCCGATTAATTGTAAAGTTATGTAACAAAAGAACTGAACTATTGCATAAAACTCTTGCCTTGAACTGAGAAGCGTATGGGAGAGAGCTAGAAATTTTTTTCCTCTCTACTAGGCATAACTCAATTCAATTAATTCTATTTCAAGGAAATATCCCCTGAAAATTCTGATCAACTTAGGATAGACCACCCTGGTTTTGTCAATGCTTCAAATTCTCGCACTAGAGCCTGAAATTCAAAATAATCGAGGAATACGATGAACTTACTTCAATCCAAAACAACAGCTTCTCTCCTGCTTGTGGCTACCCTTGTAGGTGGCGGCACTCTAGTAACTGCTAGCTTTAATCCCAAACCAGCCCAAGCCGCACAGAATGTAGCTTGCAATTGCGTGTTGTTTGCGCGGTCTCGAGTACCCAGCTTACCTTATGGTCTAGGCACGTTGGCTAGTAAACGACGAATTATTAATAGTTACTCCCCGACTGTAGGAGCAGTCGCAGTTATGGCTGTAGGCTCATATGGTCATGTTGGCGTTGTCACCAGTGTTAATGGTAATGGCACGATAACGGTCGATGAGTCCAACTATCGTTCGTGCCAGTTTGGAACGAGAACTGGTACACCTGCTAATCTGCGCGTGTTGGGTTACTTCAAACCGTAGTACAGGAGCTCGGTTAGCACCCGCTGACCGAGCTTAATTATATTCAAATGTCAGTCTGCGCGCGATCGCATTTGCATAACACCGATTCAGGGACAGGCATTTTTACAAGCCTTGGTTGCATATTTCTCTAAGCCTAGCCCGATAGCTAGATAGAAAAGAAAGTTTAGCAAAATTTAACTATGCGTCGAACTATTATTGCTCTGCTCTCAGCTACCTTAGTATCACTGCCGATTTTCTCAGCCACAGCCCAAGACTTACGTTTCGAGCTACAACAAGCGCTTAACGCTAACGATTATCAACGTGCAATTGAGATAGCAGACAGGATGATTCAACTCTATCCTAATGAAGCTCAAGATTTACAAAAATTTAAGACTCAACTGCAAGACCGTCTGCTAGGAATTCCTGCATCATCAACTATTTCTACTATTAACCCTTCTCAGTGGAAAAATGCACGACTGCTACGCACGTTACAAGCTCGTGGATCTGTCTTTGCAGCTGCTTTCAGCCGTGATGGGAACACATTAATTGCTGGTGGTGACAAGACACTTGAGATTTGGAACCTGCTTTCAGGAGAGTCAAAATTTCTCCTAGATTGGGTACCGAAGAAATCCAGGTACGTCATTAACTCAATTGCTATCAGCCCTAATGGTGAAAATTTCGTAACTGGTAGTGAGGGAAGAGCTAGCCAAATCAGAAATGATTCTGATAACTGCACTTCTAGCATTACCTTAGATAACACAGGTTTTCCAAACCCCAGTATTAACTGTAGCTGGACATTTGGTGATACATCGAGAGATTTAGGAGCAGCAGTACAATTATGGGATATAAAAACTGGTAAGCAACTGCAGAATCTAGAGATAACGGAACGGTACTCTGCATTTGGCTATAACTTGCTTAACTACAGCAGTGATGGGCAAACCTTACTAGCGGCTGATAATGCCAACGGCATAATCTGGAACTCCAGTAATTGGGAGAGGTCAAGCTTTTTCCAAATCCCAGAGAATCAGCAGAATAGGTGTCCTAGATCTTCTGCTATCAGCTCAGATTCACAGATTATTACAATTCTTGATGAATCTGGAGTCAAAATTCAGAATCTTACTACTAAAACAATTGAGCGTTTGCTTCCCTTTAATAGCTTGGTAACTGATAATTCTGCTGACTCATTAATTGGCTTAACTTTTCCTCTGTTTGGTAGTACAGCCATTAGCCATAATAGACAGATAGTTGCAGCTAGTACTGAAGATTTTCTCTTTATTTGGCAAGTGTCTACTGGTAAGTTACTGCACAAAATTACTATTTCAACTGCTTCTAATTTACAGAATAAAAATCAATTTAAAGAGTCAGAAGAAGTTTTTGAAAAGTTTTGTCGCCCTATAGCTTTTAGCCCAAACAGTAGAATTTTGGCTATGAGAACTGAGAAGGGAAGTATCACTCTCTGGAATCTACAGAATGGAGAAAAGTTAAAGACTTTGATCGGTCATCCAGAAGGTAATCAAAGCAGTTCCTATGTTGTAAGAACAAATCCGAGTTTTATTACATTCAGCCCTGATGGACGCACTCTCATCAGTACTGGAACTAACGGAAAAATTAAGTTTTGGGGTGTAGAGTAAAGTTTTATAAGCTATCTATAAACCAAAGAATGAAAGCTCATTAATACTGAAAATTGAGGTAAAATTAACCCCCTTTCAGCCATCGTTTCACACAAGGCTGGGGCGATAGTCCTAACTCTCTGTTCATAAGCGGAAGTTTAAGGCGATCGCAGCTACGGGGTACAAAGCCTTTTGAGTTAACGATTACAGTAATGTTTGTGAGCAGATCAAACATTACTGTAATTGTCCTTGATAACAGGCTTTGCACCTCGTCTACAGTAAAATATTTCCGCCTAACTTTGCAGAAATTGACGTAGGGGATAATCCCAAGTTAAGTTAAATGTAATTTGGAGTACAGGGGTAGGCAAACCCTGCATACGTCGTAAAAAGTCATCTAATTCGTCAGATGCTCGATTGTTCCCCTGCTGCTTGAATAATTCCCTAGCTTGTTTAAGTTGTACTGTTGCTTCATCTAACCTACCTTGCTGGTTTAGAACGTTCCCTAAGATTTGGTAAGCCTCTGCAAACTTGGGATTAATACGAATAGCTTCCCTGAGTTCTGTGCTTGCCTCATCTAGCCTGCCTTGTCTGTTTAAAATATCTCCTAAAAAGTAATGGTTTAGTGCTTTTTTGGGATTAATACGAACAGCTTCCTTAAACTCTGAAGTTGCCTCATCTAGCTTGTCTTGCTGGTATAAAACAAGCCCTAGACTAACGTGAAACTCATCCGCGATAGTAGGAAATAGGCGGATCGCTTGCCTATAGACGCTAACTGCTTCATCTTTATTCCCTTGTTTTGCTAAAGCCGCTGCCCATGCCTGGTATATTTCTGGATTTTTATCAATACTAATTGCTTGCTTATATACAGTAATTGCTTGATCTAGTTTGCCTTGGTTAGCTAAAACAAAACCTAAGTTCAAGTATGTAAGCGCATTTCTTGGATTAATACTGATTGCCTGCTTATATGCAGTAATTGCTTCATCAATTTGTCCTTTTTGAGCTAAAAAGAATCCTAAATTGTTATGAGCTATGGCGTTACCAGGATCAAGACGAATAGCTTCTCTAAACTCCACAATTGCTTCATCAATTTGTCCTTTTTCAGCTAGAAAGAATCCTAAATTGTTATGAGCTATGGCGTTGCCAGGATCAAGACGAATAGCTTCTTTAATTTCTGAAAGTGCTTCGTCTAGCTTGTATTGCTGCCCCAAAAACATACCCAGATTGTTATGGGCTACTGAGCTTTTGGGATTTATACGAACAGCTTCTCTAAGTTTTGTCAACGTCTCGTTTGGCGTATTTTGTTCTTTTAGAGCATCCTCTAAGCTGCTTTGAGCCATTTTATGATTAGGATTAATCTGAACTGCTCTCCTCCATGCAGTAATTGCTTCCTTTAAAGCATTTATTTTTTTTAATTCAACTCCCCGTTCATATTCTATATCTGCTATCAGATCTAGATTTTTTAAATAAGTCCCTATAATCTGAGGAAGTATGAGATTCTTAGGTTCAACACGAATTGCCTCTTTATACAGGCGAACTGCTTCCGCCCACCCAGCAGCAGCTTCGTCTGTCTTATTTTGCTGGATTAGAACAAATCCTTGCTGGTATAAAGCAGTCCCTAACTTACAATAATTCCCTGCATTGTTAGGATTGAGGCGAATTACCTCTCTATACAAGCCAATGGCTTTTCCGAACTCCACAATTGCTGCGTCTAGCTTGCTTTGATTAGATAAAACAAGCCCTAAATTGTAATGATTATCTGCATTGTTAGGGGTTAGATTAACTACTTCATTAAAGCAGGTCTCTCCAGCTTGAACTTTTTTCGCTGGCAATACTGTTTCTCCAACTACAGCTACCAGAGACAGTACAATTAATAATTTCCTAGTTGGAACAAATTGAGACAAAAAATTGAACATAGTAAAATAAGCTCATGTTAAGTGTTTGAAAGAATAGAAGTAAACTTTTGAGGACTAGGGCGTGTCATGAATTGAGCCAGGTCTCAGAAGGAATTAGGTAAATCGCACCGATCAATAGGGGTGTGATTGCCTGATCCTTATTCTGCACCAAATATGTCCTCCAGAGTTTTTATCATTAAATTCTAGGCAGGACAATCTTAATTACAGTAATAATAGTAGCAATAGTCGCAGAACCAAGTACCCATTTCCAAACAGGAGTGTTATGAGGCGGATCAGGTAATTGAGACAGGATTTTCTCCCTTGACAACTAAGTAAGAATAGTTATAGCTAATCTTAGGAACATTAAAATAGTCCTAAAGCTGTCTGTTTAGAGCTTTTTTTGTTACAAAATGCTATATTTCGCCCTAAACTGCAAACAAGCAATTGTCAAACCAGATTCCGGCTCTTATCAGCTTTTGGTGATGTAAGAGTGGGTAAGGCAGAGGGCAGAAGGTAAAAATTTGGAATAGTAATACTGAAACCAACTGACATCTTGAGGTTAACTATGACTCTCAATAACATTGCAAGCTTACGAACTGAGCTACCAGAACTTTTTGAACAAAAACAGCTTCCTCAAGACTGGGATGAAAATTGGATTGCAATACCTTTTGATGATGAAATTGAGGATCTCCTAAATCCCCCTAATAATTATGATGATTATGATTATGAAGATAATCGTGAAGTTCTTCAAATTCCTCGGCATCCAGAAATAAAGGATATTTTTCCTGAATATATTGATTATTACAAGTGGAATAAAAAAGGAGGAGAGAGGAAACTCCCCCCTGATCTTTTGGCTTTTTACCTCCCCTTCCATCTCTTTCCTGATGATTGGGGAATATACATTCTATCCAGTGGTGTTCAATATTTAGCAAAAATCATTCGACGGCAATGCAATCTAACTCAGTTTGAGGCATTACTGGTGAGTCGTTTATTTCTGTATTATCATGAACTCTACCATCACAAAATAGAGATGTTTTTTACTCGATTAGAAGTAACACACAAACAACCGTTTTATAAGAACCGCAAGTTTTTTAGAGATCAGGAACAACGACTTAGCTTTAATCTAACTCATTTGGAGGATAAATTAAAACTAACTGAAGAAGCACTGGCTAATGCTGAAGCTTACATTAGGACAGTCGATAAATTGGCTGCCATATCTCAGATTGTAGGAAACACAAAAATTTCTCCCACAGTTATTGAACCAGTCCTGTCAGAATATATTCGTAGCAGTCCAGCCGGATATAATGAGGCATTATTATACGATAGAACTTGTTTATTTAATGCTAAACAATATGAATTTGCTAATCAGATTCATACAACAGTATTGCCAAATAAAGCTAATACCTCACCAAAAATTTGGTCACTGTTTTTCGATCAAGTAGATGATGAAAAGACTTACCCTGTAATGGATAGAGTTTTTATTCTCTTTGATATCCACTCCTCATTGGTAAGAGGCAATCCAGGGTTGCAAATATGCAAGCCAAGAGCATTAAAGAAGAAGCTCAGTAAAATGGATTGCTATTTGCTGAGGGAGGGAAAAGAACATGAAGTTTGGGTTAGTCCTAGCGGCAAACATTTTACAATTCCAAGGCATCCAGGAGATATGAAGCCTGGGACAGTACGGAATATTTTTAGGGACGCAGGGCTAGATCTCTCTTACTCTGAAATTAAAGGCATATAAGTCCAAATATAGGGTTCGTGCAACCAAGTACAACGCATTCCTGAAACTATTGCGATGTATAGCTTCCAGCATCTAAATTCCTCTCTCGTCTCATCCCCAGTTTTTTGAATTATCAATAAGTTTTTTAAATATATTTATTGGAGAGCGGCTGACAAATAGGGCTAAAACTAGCGAAGGCTCAAACCCAATTATAGTTGCATTTAATCCTGGTTTGGAAATGCCTTGATTGCAGGTTTTAGCGATTAGTCTTGCAGGTTGCTACAGCTACGGCTCATGCTTAAGAAGCCATTTTTTAACTGAGCCAATATCACTATATGTTGATGGAATTTGTCTGTTTTTTTTGTTATACATACAAGATTTTAAGTTGAACTATCTTTTATTAAATTTCACTACTTAAATTTAGGATAAATTGTAGTTTTTGCTAAAAAAGTAAGCCTAACTGCTTTAGAATTATTTAGGTTAATTTTCCCTAATTTATAATATTTAATCCAACTATTATTAATAACAGTCTATAGGACACCTCCTTCGGCACAGTGTCCCCTAGATAGGAGACTTTCTAGCAGGAGGCAGAGGTCGTGCAAAGGAGTATCGGTAGTAAGGCTTTTAAGATTACAGGATAATTACTGACAGCTTTGCTACTTTTTCCCTCTACTACGGCAGCTGCCAGAGGCGCACAGTACCGTCATGGCTGCCAGAAAGGGCGTAACAACCATCGGGGGAGAATTTTACGCTCCAAACGTCACCTGTATGTCCTGTGCAGCAGCAGATTTCCTGACCTGTTTCCACATCCCACAGGCGCAGGGTTCTGTCAGTGCTTCCAGAGATTGCACGACGGCCATCGGGGGAAAATGCGACGCTCAAAATGGTATTCGTATGCCCCTGGAAGCTGCGAATTTCCTGACCTGTTTCCACATCCCACAGGCGCATGGTTGTGTCAAAGCTTCCAGATAGCACAAAGCTACTATCTGGTGAAAAGGCAACGCTTGAAACCCTAGACTCATGCCCCATAAAACGGCGGACTTCGTTTTGACGATTCAGATCCCACAAGCACATGGTTTCGTCAGCGCTGCTAGAGATTGCATAATTACCAGTTGAGGAGAAAGTTACGCTGTAGACTGGTGCCCAATGTTTCTTAAGCAAGCAAATTTCCTTGCCTGTATTCACGTCCCATAATCGTATAGTTGTATCATCGCTTGCAGACAGGGCGCGACTACCATCAGGGGAAAAGGTGACGCTACGTATTGCACTATTATGCCCCTGGAAGCTGCGAATTTCCTGACCTGTTGTTACATCCCACAGAAGCAGAGTCTTTTCATGGTTCCCAGATAGGGCGAAACGATGATCTTTAGGGGAGAAAGCAACGGTGTATATTGAACCTATCTGTGGCGGAAAACGCTGGATTTCTATGCCTGTATTCACGTCCCACAAATGCAGCATTCGGTCAGCACCTCCAGATAGAGCTTGAGTACCATCGGGAGAGAAGCTAACGCAGCGTACCCAACTCCTATGTCCTTGGAAGGAGCGGAGTTCTTGACGTATAACCGAATGGGGCAGCACAATTGAACCAGACAATTTCGGCTTTAATACTGGCCGTACTTGTTGAGGTTTTTGTGGATTAGTACGCAGGATTAGCTGCTGCTTAATAGGCTTATTATTCAACGCCTTTAGCACTTGCGCCGCACTCCAACGGTCTTTAGGGTCTTGGACTAAACAGCCTAGAACAATTTCCTTAAAGGGTGCTGGTAAATCTTCTGTTAACTTTATCGGCTCAGCTTGTCTAATAGATGCCAGCACTTGGGTTGTCCTGCTTTCCCCAAAAAGAGGCTTTCCCGTCAACATCTCCACAATCATTGCTCCCAATGACCACACATCCCATACCAGTTCAATCCTTCCCATCTCGAAAAAAAACTCTGGGGGAGTATAGGCAGGGGTACACTGAAGGGTGCCGGTACGCAGATCAGTATTATCACCCACCTCACGCACTAAACCAAAGTCTCCTAGTTTCCATACTTCGCCCACCCGCAGTACATTCCCCGGCTTCACGTCTCGATGTGCAAAGCGCTCTTCATTGTGAAGATAGACTAGGGCTGATCCAATACTTTGCACTACCTCCCGTGTTTCTGCCTCCGATAAAGGTGTGTCTGGACTTATACGATCCTCTAAGGTTCCCTCAGCTCGATCCATCACTAAATACAAATAATTATGAAAGCCTATATTGCACTTACCAGGGACAAAACCGCGCAGTAGGTGCGGGTGATACAGCGTTGTCGCCACCCTTAATTCCTCCATTTGCCGATCCAGCAGATCATGGTTCTCAAAATCAGTTTGGCGCAGCTTCAGTGCAACCTGACCAAATGATCTGTTTAAGACAACTACATCGGCTAGAAAGACTGCTCCCTCGCCTCCACAACCCAAAATTTTCTTTAAGTGATATTTTTCATCAATGACTATCTTATTTTTTATAAACGGCGTCCAATGAGCATCACTAGCACCTGTGGAATATGTCAATGGTTGTTCTCCTCGACTAAAATAACGATCACGCTGATGTCATCTTTACTCCCATTCTTTTTAGCGACTGCTACACACGCTTTAGTTAGCTCCAATGGGGATGTTCCATGATGTTTAACGAGGTCTTGCACATCTGAGTCGCTGACAGATCCATGTAGCCCGTCGCTGCATAGGAGTAGCACATCCCCTGGATGCAAGACTCGAAACGCAGGTGAGCTATTGTCGTTCCATTCTGGGTCAATGGACAATCTGGCGTTTGACCCTCCCCCAATACAGGACGTGACTTTAGAACGCATGGGATGAGTTCGCGCCTGTTCTGGAGTAATCTCTCCGATTCTCACCAAGCGCTGCGCCCAAGTGTGGTCAGTAGTCACATAGGGAGGCTTTTCCTGACTAATGTGATATAAACGACAGTCTCCTGCATAGAGGTGTAAACACTCTGTCGGCGTGACAATCGTGGCGACTATTGTCGCTCCCATTTCCAGTAAGCTCAAGTTTTCTGCCGATTGGTTCCGAATTGCTTTGTTAGCGGCGTGAAAACCCTCTAGCAGTAATTCGTAACGGGCTTTCGGTTCTTGGGGTAACGGCTGTTTTAACAATTGCCCAAAAGTCTCAGTAGCAATTTGAGCCGCTACCTCTCCACCCCGACTTCCACCCATGCCATCAACAACCACCGCCAAGAGTGCTGATTTCTCTTTCCAAGCTCGTAGCACGCTCTTGTCTTGATTAATATTCCGATCCTTGCCCTTACTGGTTTTTTTGTAGTAAGCCAATTTTAACTGGCTCAGTGCATCTGCCATCGGTTATCACCTCACTGTGTATTACAATTTATTGGCAGCAACCACAGTTTGTGTAAGGCGATCAGGGGGTAGTTTGCCAGTTTTTTCTAGTTCATCTTTAAGTTGATTTACCTGGTTACTGAAGTCAGTTAAACCATAGGTAACAGCATCCATCTCGATTGTTTTCATTAACTGCCTAGTGCGGTTGGGATTGGCTTCTCGGATCAGGACATCCATATTTTCCCTAATCCCCCAAATAGCTCGGTTGGTTTCAACATCACTATTAACCTCTTCAGCTTTATCGAAATTAGACGTGTAAAGGATTGCCGCTGTTGTTGCTACAGTGTTGGGCAAACAACTGGCTGCTAGCTGAACTTGCAGGACATCTCGAATGCCCAATGCTTTCCCCACACCTAACCGAGGAATTTCAACCTTGACCAGTACATCAGTTGGGGTATCTGTACGAATAGAGCCAATAGCCACAACACCATTAGCTGTTTCTTCTAGAGGTAGGTAGTCGGGTCTGAATCGACAGAAACCTTTGAGTTTCACATCGGGTTGTAGAATAAACTTGAGTTGAGCGTCATCAATAGCGATCGCTTGGCTAGCAGTGAGCCGCTCACGCAATTGGGGTTCTAGATCTGCCGGGGTTTCGGCATACATGAACGCTCCCCGTCCACGAGTACTCAAATCCATCAAAAATGTCGTGTTAAAGTCAGCAGCATTTCCCAAACCAACGGTATACAAAGAGATGCCAGCACTGCTGAGTTGCTCACTTTGCACAAGCAGCGGGTTTACATCGTCTAAAATAGCCCCTTGGGGATTTGTTACATGACCATCGGTGATCAAAATCCCGATGCGGACAACACCAGTTTCCTCTGGTAAAGCCTTTTTTATCCAATTCAATGCCATATCTGTACGGGTAACACCCATAGCTTCCAGACTAATAATGGCTTCATTGGCAGCTTCAACTGCCTCTTTCCCTCCAGGAAAGGACTTTAATAAAGGCTTCACATCAGTAGAAAAACCAGCCAGTTCTAAGCGATCAGTATCGCGCATCTGAGCTATTACCGCTCGGCAGGCGTCCTTAGCTGCTTGGAGTTTTTCCCCTTTCATAGATTGGCTAGTATCCAGGGCGATAGCCATCCGCAGGGGTAAACCTCGTTCACTAGAGCTAGAAGAGATACGGACTCTTAATATATGGTCGCTTGCTGATTTTTGGTTCTTATCTTTGGCAGGCTTATTCCATGACAATTCGAGGTCAAACATAGTTTTAGTACTTGTTAATTGCGGGAATAGAAAAAGCTATCACAACTGGTTTTGCAAATTGCAAACTTTGCAAATATTTTGTGGCAACTATTCTAATAGCCGTTAATTGCTATTAAATGTCGTTTGGCTCACTACAAATGCAGTGTTTAAATATGACCTTTGCGAATTAACTTTTCCTGTGCAGCTTCAAAGTAATTTTGAAGAATCGGGATAAAGTATTCAGGCATGAACTTGCTGCTAAATTATATATGTGTTGCAGTCAAAAATGACATCAAACCTGGATCGTATGTTCAGCAGCATCAGCTAAAACTTTATCCATCCAAGCATTGATACTTTTACCCGATTTCTTAGCAGCAAGGAAAATTTTGCGGTGATGCTCAGGTGTGGTGCGGAAAGGCAGCTTGCCCGAAAAGGGTTTATCAGGTTCTTTTCTCAGTTCCTCACACCAATCTAGATAGTCATTAATCATGTCGTGAAATTCTTGACGTGCTTCATCAACGTTATTTCCCTGAAATGTCAACACATCTTTGATGTCGAGTACCCGACCAAAAATTACTCCAGCTTCGACATCTACTTCGAGGTAAGCTGTATAGCCTTTGTAAGTCAACATAATTGGATTGCTCTCTAGATGACAAAATGATGACGTCAAAATGGCTGGGGAGTTTGGCAGATGGTGTTGCACTTTTTTCTTAGTGGCGTAGGTGACTGGTGGTGTGTCTGTTAGTTGCTTGGTGCTAGGGCACCCCCGCAAAGGAAGCACCCCCACCTAGACGTTTTAGGGTTACGACTCAGACTTGGGGGCAGCCCCTGCATCCTCCAAAAGGTCACGAGCAGCATCAACTGCGCGTTGGCACACCTCTTTTTCAGGGTGTGGTTTATGAAAATGGCCCAGTTTGTCGTTTAGCACGACACGCACCCCTGAGCCTCTCTTAGCATTGCGAACGGAAGCACCCAGTGCCAAAAAAAGGCTTTCCAGATCCACCCAGGTTATGTCTGAACGAACCGGAAGGGTAAAAACTGCCTCCAGGGTTCGACGCTGCTTGGAATTTAATCCATCGACCAGTTGAAGTACATCAGATTGAACTGCCCTAACAGAAAATGTCTGCATGATCACCCCAGCTTGACGCCACCTTTATTTTGATATCAGATTTTGATATCATCGTCAAGTCAATTTGGGGAGTTGGCGGAAATATCGGGTTCGTGCAACCACGCACAACGCATCGCTGAAACTATTGCTCTGTATAGCTTCCGCCTGTGAGTAAGGGCTTGGCTTATTAGATGGCAACTCAACAGAATGTAATACTGTAATAAAACTTATTGGTGAAGATGTTGAAGTGAAAACGTAACAGTTGGCAATTCTCAAAGGTTAACTTTATGGGCTATCGCCCTTTAGTAGTTAGAGACGATGGGGCAAAGGGGTCAATTTTTATTTTGTAACCAGTATTCATACAGTTTTTACTATTTTAATAACTTACAGTATTACAAACAGTTTTAACTACTCAAAACAGTTTTAACTATTACAACAGCTTTTAGAATTTTTAAGGGAATAAAAGCAATGGAATGGTGTCGCTCCCCCGCAGGAAAACGACAGTTGAGTGCGTAGCAGTTTAGGGTCGTGTCAGGGGTTGCTTGCCTTGTGATCAAAAGTGTTGATGCCGTTCTGAATAAACTTTAGTGGCACTCCCTGACGGTGCAAAGCCGTAATACTGTTACGCCGGAAGCTGTGGGTGCTAACCCCAATAAATCCCAAATAATCGCAGCTTTTCCGTAATTGCAAATCAGCAGCTTGCCGTGACAGATGCGGTTTACCTTGATCAGAAGAAAAAATATAACCTTTTTCAGGTAACGGATATTCAGCTAAAATAGCAGCAAGCTTAGAAGATACTTTGATATCTCTAGTCTTCTTATCCTTAGTAGTTTTAGCTCGAAAAATAATTCGCTCCCCAATAATGTCTGAGCGAGTTAATTGCAAAGCCTCAGAAATGCGGCAAGAAGTGTAATAGCAGATGCCCCACAACAGCCGATACTTAGGAGTCGAATGTTGCAACAGTTCCTCAAACTGTTCTAAGGTCAGAATGCCCGCTTGCCCGTAGCGGTGGTTTTTCATAAGCTCAGGGATGACTTGCTCTTTTGGATAAAATAGACCCCCTTTCCCCTTTCCCCCTTACAACATAATGGGCGATCGCCCATTTTATAAGAGTCTTTAGCCAACAGTATTAGTACTTTTATACATTCTTTTAGACAAAGTTATACTAAAATCTCTTACTGTCCTGGCAGATCATATATATTCGTGCAGTAAAAAATACATTAAAATTGTTTTACTTATTAACGGCTAATTGAAGATAAAAGCCCAAAAGGTAGTATTGAAAATGCTGCTATAGCAAATTATGTAAATTAATAATAATTAGACTGTTTATATGGCTGTAAAAACCACATTGCAAATAATGAAATTTATACGCTGTATGTTGCTCAAGCTATTACACTAGGCTGTTGGTATTAATTATTAAATTTAAAATAGTACTTGTTTTTGAGCAAAATAGATTCGCGCTAAGTGGTTTAACTAATAAGTAATTAGGAACAATGGTTGATATTGTTTATTTATGTAAGAGCGAAGCTGGACTGTGCTATCGCACAATTTACAATACTAATAGTTAGTTCATTAATGAACTGATATGTCGTCAAGAGTGCCTCTTGATTTACTTTGGGTAAATGTAGCATGGCTGATACCAGGGGCAGCAGTTGCGAACGCCTTCGTCGCGATCGAGCTTCGCACACAGCCCGTTACGCTATCCTCGACTTCTCTAATATGCGCTGGGTAAGAATTACACAAGTATGTGAAAAAGCGTGACCCCTAGTTGTACTCTCCGGGAAGATCAGTTTTTCTAACAGTAATGCTGCCAACTTTCTTACCTGACATTCTCAATAATTCATCACCTGAAAATTCAAAACCAAGCTTGAGTGCTATTCGCGCAATATCATCTGCGGTTGATGCTGCAAGCACCTCGTTTTTAAGTTCAGGTTCAGACTGCATTTTCTTTAAAAATGCTTCGATTTGCTCAAAAGCCATATTTAAAATTTGATACTCGCAATGACTCGTAATATATTGAAAAACAGCAGTATATTCTTTAAGACTAGCAGCACAAGGGTATCAAGATTCGGGGGAAAGATGATGATCGCGACGCTAGTTACTCACGCGCGAATATAGAACCCATTTGATTGCTATTCATGGGCTAGTCGTTTGAGCATCAGTATAAGTGAAGCAGAGATTGATTTTTGCAGTGGCATGAGTGAGAGTTCGCAACTCCAGTTTTGACCAAACTCTCTGGAGAGCGTTCGATCACCCACCCTTGTTGCGACTACGACAAATCCGGTTTTTTGTTTAATTAAACTTGATAGGTATTTGGATGGCTTGCTTGAATTTTCACTTATTAGTTAAACCGCTTGCTGCGAACCTATTTTGCTCAAAATTGATTCAATTTTAAAATTAATATTTAATTATAATTACCATCTAAATTGCTCGTATTACATACAATGTCTAGGCTTCAGCCTTCTAACTTTGATTTTGGTATTGCTGTAAATTGTCGGGTTGTAGTTAGTTTTACTTAGTACTATAAATCAATTTACTTTTTACAAATTTTTAATTTGTTATAACAAGTTAAAAATTAATAAATATTGAAATTGTTTCTTGTTAACCATTAAATGTTAACTCATAACCAGGGCAATCAAAGAAACATTACGCGATCGCAACTCTTGATCGGTAGCGATTAAATCTGTTGTAGATCGACCCCAACGGGATAGCTCTGTGACCAGTGTTTATATGGGACATTATTCAGTCATTGATTACAGTAGTATTCAGGATGATTACTGTTGTAGTTCACTATAAGTGAACACTTGAGATAATACTCTTGATTGCTAAACTTTGACTGTGGAGGGACACCTAACTTATTATTAAACAGCAAGATTCCGCAGATCCACCTAAAAACACTTTTTACCCCTCCCTCTTTTAAAGCGATCGCGTAAAACTATTAGAAGACAAACCCAAAGCTGGGTGATAGATAGAGTGTTGGGTAATGCCTCTGAGGAATTGAATTCATTGGATAGATTAGCTCAAGCGGGTTGGCTACCTACATCGGTTTTAGATTTGTTAAACGAGAAAGCTAAGGAGCTTGAGGAAGCTGCAAGAGAGGCAATTCAGGCAGCACTACCAGAGCAGTAAACAATTGTTTACTCATAAGGGCGATCGCTACACCTAACCAGTTAATTGTAAAGTAGTGAAATGTAGCGTGGATGGTAAGCACAATGAGCGGATTTGACCCAGGAACAGGAATTTATGGGCTGACAGCAACTAAGGCTGAATATTGGAGTCGTCTTGACAAGCCAATGTCATATTACGCCAAGTTGTTAAAAGATAAAGGCTTTGAGGTAACTAAGGTTAGAGAGCATTTTCTTGAGGTTAGAGCCACAGAGTTTGTAGTTAAAGCCGTACTCACATCTGCATAGTATCGGATACTGTTGGCGAAACATAAATTAATATTTTAAACTCTTGAAGAATCAATGTTTTTAAGGCTGCGTGAGGTGTCACTTTTTCCACCCAACCAACGAGCTAACCACTATATCTAGCCGCTCTTATTAAAGAGTTGTTTTACTGGTACGAAATAATTCACGGTTGTCTAGCAGTCTGCTACCAGTGTCATACCTTGCCAACAAATTTGTTTTTGCCTATAAAATAGTGTTAACTGTTAGCTTGGGAGATGCGAACCGACAGGTCGGCGCTTCGCTATCGCATCTCCTAACAGTGACGATAAACCCTATAGACGTTGTAGTATAAATAGACGCTAACGCGCCTGTAGTAAACCCAAAATTAAATTCCCTAGAACTAGAAGTAGAAGCTGCACTCGAACCCGACTGTCAGCATAATTTTGATTTAATGTTAATTTAGTGTCTATATAAAGAAGTTGCTAAAGTCAAAAGTGATTCCTTTACTTGAGCTATAATCTTTTCTGGAAAATTTTCAACGAATACAAAAATTGACCCATCATCATCAAGAATAAATAAAAAATCCTTGAAAGTAATTTCAAAAGGAAACCTATCTCCATCAATATTCACGGATATTTCCAAATAACTCGTCTCAATTGCAAATTCGTCCATTTTTTCAATTAAAGGATACAATAGTATCCCTTCAGTAGAATTATTAAAACCTATTTCTATTAATTCAAAAGTTATTGGACAATTATTTGGTTTAATGGTTGTGATATTTAGCCCTTTTTGGCTGGGTTCTTTATCTACCCAAAACTCATTGGTGATTGTGGCTAATCTTTCAATGAAAGTATTTCCCTTTTTGCTATTTTTCGAGGTTTTTTCTGTTAATGAATCTTTACTTATATTTAAATATGAATTAATGATATTTTCACATTTTGAAGAATTAAAATCCTCTTCTGTCCATAATTCTTGTAGAATATAAATTTCTTCTGTCAGAGAAGATTTTGTTTGAGCAATAGCTTTTTTAAGTAATTCATGTGGGAAAATTTTTTCCAGAGATTTTCTAGCTACCTTTCTTATGTAAATATTGAGCAATTCAGTACAGGCTATCTGCAAATTGACATCTGTTTCTTTGTTTTCTTGATATAGATGATTAGATAATATTATTTGAGCTATATAATTAGCAATTATTTTAGTTTGAGAACTAAATCTAATTTTCATTGGTTTACTTGTATTTCAATTTCTGTTATATAACAACTATAATTAGACTCATCTTTCAAATGTACTCCCATTAAAATTCCTATAACTGGTCTTTGATCTATGCCAGAAGCACTAAGGGTTTCACGAACTATTGTGGTTAAATAATCATCATCTAACTTTTGTACAAAGCTAAAGATATCGGATGCAGTAGAACCCTTAGCTTCAACTAAATAAGTTTTTTCATTATCAGTCATGATAATATCTACACCATCTTGAATTGGTCGTGTAAGTTTTCGACAACCGTATATACGCTGGCATAAAAATCCAGTTACTCCCTCACCTATAGCACTAATTGCACTTATATTTATTTTTTGATTTGATTTACCACTTTGAATTACTGGATAGAATAAAGGAGGATATCCAGGCTCAATAAATGCTCTACTTTCATATTGAAAGTAATAACGTATATCATCAAGTGGACGATATACAGCTTGTTCAGAATATTTTTTTATCATTCTTCTTAAGGTGTCTTCGCTAACTTGAAATTCTTCGCTAGAAATGTAGTTAATTCTTTTGACATCAATGGCTTCTTGAAATTTATTTTTAAATACTCTTCTATCGCTCAAAGCTACAGGAATTAAGCTTTTTGGAAGCGATAATTTTCTTGTCTCAACGTTAATTTGTACTAAATAACCTGCCATTTATTTAAATTAAACTTTAGTTCTAAGCCGCAAACTGCCCCGTAAACTTAATTAACTCATCCACTTCCCCCTCAGTAAACCACCTTTCTACCGCATCCTCACCAAACCTATCCAAAGGTTCCTCATACAAATCTGCCACTTCTAACCGTCGCTTCTTCAGAAACACATTACTGCACCGCCCTTAAAAACCGAATCTGATTAGCATTAAACTGACCTTCTGCATCAACTCTTGATTTAATTTTCAGTCGCATATTGATTTATCCTTTATGTAAATTTTTTACCTCTCCTACACCCCAAAAAGCGTTCGCCTTAAATCACGGAAATTACCTACTCAGCTTTTAATTTATAATTTTAAAATCACTCATAAAGCTAAATAAAGAAGCTAATTGTTCTATCTTAGCTATATTTTCGGTTCTATTACCTCCTACATCTATATAAAGTGAATCACCAGCTATATTTTCTAGAATACCAAATTTTTTAATATGCTTTTTACCTTTGATAGTTGATAATAATTCATCTTGAGTACCAACATAATTTAGTTCAGTTAAACGAGATATATCATGCGAATCATCACTTACCTTTTTAACAATATGATCAACTACAAAATTTAAAGCATCTTTAACCTCATCAAATTCTAATTCATCACCTTGTAAAAACATCTGTACGGAAGTATTAACACTAGCTCTCTTCGTGGAAGTATTGACTGCCATTTCGAGTTTAGGTGAAAAAGCCCTGTGATATATTTTGCCATCATAAAAGTCTACTTCTTCCCATTTTTCAAGCCGACATCCAGAAGAATTACAGATAGAGTTTTCATCAAATAACTTTTTTTTCTGCAAAAACATTTCAATATGTTTATCTGGATTTTCCATGATTGCTTTTAACTTATTTTTCCAAATTAATATACGTTCGTTTACCTTAGCATTAGTTGAACGAGAAATCGCATCAATAAAATTACGATCATAGGAACATAGCTCTAAAAACGAATCATAAATAATATCTATCTTATCTGAAATATCCTCTATATCATAATCCACAAAACCTAACATTTGAACATCGAAAACGGCGGCATTAAGTTGATTTGAAAAATACGCTTTGTCTTTTTGAATGTTAAAATTTCTAAAGTGATTTTCCTTAAAACTTATTTGCACCATTCTCAAAATTTTAATTAAAAAAGATTCTAAAGTTGATTTATTGGATAACGATTCCTCACCTTTTATTTGGGATCTCATATAATCGTTGAAAATTTCACCCCTTGACTCAGGATATTTATTTGTATCGGAATTATATAAATCATAAATGGCAAAAAAGCGTAGAATCAATTCCACGTCAAACATTCTGTTTTTATCTGGAGTACCTGGTTTGGGGGGTTTTAATCTAGGAAAAGGTTCTAGTAGTTGTCTGTAAATTTGATTTTTAGAGCAATCAATTAAAAAATCATTAAAATCACCATGATACATACAATTTCTTAATTCTTGAGCGTTTAAAGATACTGAACCCATATTTAATCGTCCAAATACCTCAAACTGAATTTCAGGATTAGTATCACTTTCAATAACAATTGTATTAATTTGACGTTCATAAAATAGTCCACTAATATTAGAAGGGAGTGAATGAAAAGTTGATTGATTTAAATCTGGTAAATTTTCCAGATTAGCAAGTTTTAAGCTTCCATTAACAAAGTTGCCTAAAGTGGTTAATCTTTGTACACCATCAATAATCTCAAATATAGTTGTATCGGTTTCTTCATCAAATTTTTCCAAAAAAAACAATGGGGGTATAGGAATATCCATAAATACAGACTCGATAAAACGGCATTGTTTAGAAATATCCCAAACGAATGTTCTCTGATAAGCTGGAATGACAATTTTTGTACTCTGAAAATCAGTCATTAAATCCCTAATAGAACGAGTTATAGTTTTTTTATTTACTCGTACTTTTTTTAGTTGGCTTAAGAAATTTTGACCGACAGGCATAAAAATAACTCCTTTTGGTTCTCAAAAATTTTCATTGTTATTACTACATTACCCCAGTTTTTTTGCCCAAGAGAGGGTATATTAATAAATATTTACTAATTTCCAACAAAAAATGACTCGCTCTAGACCTCATTTAATTTTTAAACATGAGTTTCTAGATTTAAAAGTATTATCTATTTATTCAACCCGTATTTTTTGGGAGGATTCTATTGTCAATTGTATATGTCATATTCTTAAACCTAAAAGTAATTTTGAAAATGGAAGGATGTTAAGTATTTCAAAATATGTTTTGCCAGCAAGTCCCAATTGGTTAGTGTTACCAAAAAAAATATTTTAAAAGTAATACCTGATACAGTAAGTGGTGATTTTTTTACAATTGTGACAACTCCTATTATTATAGAAGAAATAAATATTTTAGATTAAGTAATATATTTCTTATCCTATTTGTATAGATAATTTTAACTGTTTGATAGAATCTAAGTTTTGAGGTATATCGCCATCATTCATCTTTTTATAAGCGTGGTGTGTGGGGTGTTTTAGAAGGCTAGGAGCAATAGCACCTTCAACAATGGCAGGATAACGGCTCTAGGGTCATTATTTGTCAAACTGGGTTGCAAGCTTGATTTTTCGTTTGCTGTATTGACGTAACTGCGTGGAATTTTCCTAAAGTGACAAAAGAGGGGTAAAAACTATAAAGCCCTCTACCGAGGGGTGAGGGCTTGAATAAATATAGGAGCAAAGTTAAGAGTCGGGCTATGACTCTCCAATTCTAGCAAAGCTCAAGCACTAACGAAAACAGTGATTTTTCCAAGAAACCCAGTTTCTGTAGGGGTTGACTTTTGTAAGGCACACTTCAATTGACCAACTAGCGCTGGATGGGTGAGCGTAGATTGTTTAGACATTTGACTAGCAGTACTAGACAAAATCAATGAAATGACGACGAAGACGCTCAGGTAGGCTTTCTACTCTATCGGTTAAATGTTCAGAAATTTCTTTGTTAAGTAGTTGATGCATATCTTTTGCATCTCTAGTGCTTGCCAGGAGAATAGGAACGATCTGTGCAAGTTCGTACGCTGTGATGTCCTCCTGTGGCTCAAATTTATAACGTTTCGGAGGTTCAGACCAATTCCATTGCACACTTGGCATAAATTTCTCTAACAACTTATCTCTTAACTTTAGAGCCATTGCACTTTGCCAAAAAAAGAGTTTGTCAAACCTGATTTTGTAAATTTGCGATTGCACAGATTAAGAAATATCGTTAGGCGCGTCGAATAATTTTGATGCCCCCTGTACCAGTAAGGCAGTAGGGGTAAATATAAAAGGGATATGTGCCATCCCCCGCGTAGTGATGACAGTTACAGCCTACCAGCTTATAGGGATGAGGGTTTACTATCAGGGGGTATTGGAGAGCTATCAACAAGAGATTGTCCTTTCTCAGTATTAATGTCGTTAAATAATGGAATGTCAGCTTCTTTAGGCGTAAATAGAAGTGAGCGATCGCAAGCCTGAGCATAACTAAAGCTTTTCAGAAACCGACAGTGGAGATTGCAGCTTTAACCTGTTCTGGCTGCACTTCTAAAGATCGTTGCAAAGCTGCTAGTGACTGATGACCTGAAACTTCTTGGATTACTCTCAGAGGTACGCCAGAGCTAGACATCTGAGTTAAATTAGTCCGTCTAAACGAGTGAGTACTGACACCCTTAATAACTAAGCGTTCGCATACTTCCTTGAGATTTTTATCAGCCCCCGCTCGCGTCATCTGACCTTTACCGTGCCTACCAGGGAATAAATTACCTGGTTTTGTTTTATATTCGTCAAGTAGCCTCTGTAGCTGAGGATATATAGGTACAGAACGAGTCGCTATCTTACCTTTGGTGATTGACTTTTTCAGAGTAATTACTCCATCATCAATATCAGAAGTCTTAAGAGACAGAGCTTCTGACACACGACATCCACAGTAAAACAAAATGCCGAACAGAGCGCGATCGCGCGGTGAAATCAAACCACCATCAGAGAACAAACGCTGTAATTCTGGCACTGGAAGAATCTTTGCTTTTCCGTGACCTTGGACTTTCATAATTTGATTTTATTTGACCAAGCTGCAATATCGTCAACTAAAGACGTAGGATTTTGATAATTCGTTAGTGTTAAGCCCAGCTTATCAAGATGCAAGTTGCTCCGTATAAGGTGGGATTATGGTAAGGAACTGGCTTACGCAGAGACTAGAAGCAAGTGTAATGCCGATGATCTACCAAATTAACCTGTTGTGCTGGAAAAACTGTCAAGAGTGAGTCGAAAAATGTCCAAAGTCGAAGCTGCTACCTCTGTTGACTTACCGTTAACCTATGTGGGCAAGATGACCCAGCAGCAGCTAGAGAAGCATCTGTGGGATGCTGCGGACATTTTACGGGGGAAGATTGACTCGGCAGACTTCAAACACTACATTTTTGGGTTGCTGTTCTTCAAGCGGTTGTGTGATGTCTGGGAAGAAGAATATTCGCAACGGCTGAAGCTTTATCAAGATGCAGAATTAGCGGCTGACCCAGAGGAACACCGCTTTCACATTCCACCTGGGGCGTTTTGGAATGATGTACGCAAGCATTCTACGAATATTGGGGAACATCTTAATGCTGCTTTCCGAGCAATTGAAGATGCCAATACTCGGCTGCGGGGAGTATTTCAGGATGTTGACTTTAACAATAAACAACGCTTCCCCGATGCCACGTTAGAGTTATTGTTACAGCACTTTAGTAAGCATCGTCTGCGAAATTGTGATGTTGAGGCAGATATTCTGGGAGATGCTTACGAATATCTCATTTCTAAATTTGCTGATGACGCGGGGAAGAAGGGAGGCGAGTTTTACACTCCCAAAATGGTGACTCGCTTAATTGTCACCTGTTTGCAACCAGATGAGGGAATGAATATTTATGACCCTACCTGTGGTTCTGGCGGTATGTTATTGGAGATGGTGAACTATCTCAAACGTCAGGGGAAAAATCCCAAGTCGCTGCATTTGTACGGTCAGGAAATGAACCTCAACACTTGGGCGATTTGTGAGATGAATTTATTTCTCCATGACATTGATGATGCGTTTATTCTGCGGGGAGATACCTTGCGGGAACCGAAGCATTTAGATGCTGAGGGAAGTAAAGTATTAAGAACATTTGACCGAGTGCTGGCAAATCCGCCGTTTTCTCTCAAGAATTGGGGAGAGGAAGCTTGGAAAAACGGAGATAAGTTTAACAGAAATATTTATGGTTGTCCGCCCAAATCTTATGGGGATTTGGCGTTTGTGCAGCACATGATTGTTAGTTTAAATGAAACAGGTAAGTTGGGTGTAGTTTTACCGCACGGGATTTTGTTTCGCGGGGGTGCGGAAGCGAAAATCCGCGAAGGAATTTTAAAAGATGATTTGATTGAGGCGGTGATTGGATTAGCACCCAATTTATTTTATGGCACAGGTATTCCGGCTTGCGTGTTGATAATTAATAAGCAGAAATCAGCCAAGCGACGGGGTAAGGTGCTGTTTGTGAATGGTGCTGAGGAGATGGTGGAGGGGAAAAACCAAAATCTTCTCTCTGAGGCGAATGTGGGACGGTTGGTTAAGGCGTTTTTGGCGTTTGAGGATGAAGAACGTTTTGCACGGGTAGTGGATTTAGTTGAGATTGAGAAGAATGATTTTAATCTCAATATTGCTAGATATGTGCAGACGGCTGAGGAGGAAGAACAGATTGATGTGGCGGCGGAAGTGCAGGTTTTAAAGGAGTTGTTGGAGAAGCGGGATCTGGCTGAGGCGAAGATGTTGGGATTTTTGGAGGAACTTGGTTATGGCTCGTAAATTTCAATATCCGCCTAGCGTAAAACCAGGAATTCCTAAAAAACCTCATCTTCCCGAAGGTTGGTACTTTAAGTCTTTTGATGATGTAGTAGAAGTTGTAGAACGACCAGCGCAACTTCAAGATAATCAAGAGTATCAACTTGTCACGGCAAAAAGAAGTCGTGGGGGGATAGTTCCGCGAGAAAGGCTTTTAGGGGAACAGATTCTTACTAAGACTCAATATTATACAAATGCTGGTGACTTTTTAATATCAAGACGACAGATTATTCATGGAGCTTGCGGTATAGTTCCGCCGGAACTGGATGGAGCAGTTGTATCAAATGAGTATTCTACATTAATTACTAAACCTGACTTATTAGCGGAATATTTAGCTTATTTCTCACATAGTACCTATTTTCAACAGACTTGTTTTCAGTCAAGTGTTGGCGTAGATGTTGAGAAAATGATTTTCAAGCTTAATGATTGGCTAAAATATAAAATTCCCTTACCTCATCTCTCCGAACAAAAGAAAATTGTTGAGATTTTGAACAGTGTAGATGAAGCGATCGCATCCACTCAAGCAGTCATTGACCAAACCCGCAAAGTCAAGCAGGGACTACTCCAGCAACTCCTCACACGCGGTATCGGTCATACTCGGTTTAAAGAGAGTGCGATCGGGAAAATTCCAGAGACATGGGAAGTTGTTAGCTGTGAACAGGTCTGTACCAAAATTACCGATGGTGAACATTTAACCCCCAAATTTATAGAAGAAGGTCAGCCTTTAATTTCGGCTAAAGATATTGGTGAGTTTGGAGTAGATTTTAGTGATCCGAAATATGTAAGCGAAGCAGACTTTGTTAAGATGCAGCAAAGGTGTAATCCTGAAAGTGGTGATGTATTGATAGTAAGCCGTGGAGCAACAATAGGACGCACAGGACTTAATGTAACATCCAGGAAATTTGCCCTAATGGGCAGCGTAATTTTAGCGAAGCCAGATATAAATAAAATTACCGGAGAATATTTATCATATTCTTTTCAATCTCCACAAGTTCAAACAGAAATGTTAAAACTATCAGGGTCTTCTGCTCAACAAGCTATTTATTTAAAAGATATTAAACATCACAAATTACCATTACCTCTACTTGAAGAACAGCGAAAAATTACTATTATTCTTTCAACAATTGATGAGTATATAAAAGCAAAGACTTTATCAATTTTACAAATGCAAAAACTAAAAAATGGTCTAATGCAAGACCTTCTAACAGGTCGTGTCCGTGTGGGAATCACATCATGAACAAAGGCCCCGAATATACCCTGACTGAAAAACCCTGCATAGATGCCTTAGTAAAATTCGGCTACACTTGGCTACCACCCCAACAAAACCAAACCGCCAGAGACAAGCTGAACCAAGTTATCCTCCGCGACATCTTCCTTACCGCCATTCAACACATCAACAATATCCCTGAAGAGGTTGCCTGCGCCACCTACCAGGATATGCTGGCTGTCACCGATAACGAACAATGGACAAACCTGCTACGGGGAAACTATAGTCGCAATGTTCCTGGTAAAACCACCAAAAAAACCATCCGCCTGATCGACTTTCTCCACCCTGAAAACAACACCTTCACCGTTACTAATCAGTTTACAGTTCAATCCCAGCAAACCCGTAAACCTGATCTTGTCATCTTCATCAACGGTATTCCTCTGGTAGTTATCGAAGCCAAAAAACCCTTTACTGCCAAAGATAAAACCGGAGAAGCCTTTGAGCAAATTAAACAATATGAACGGGATATACCCCGCCTGTTCTACTCCAATGCTTTCAACATCATCACCAATGGTGTAAACGTTCTCTACGGGGCAACAGGCGCATCCTCAGCTTATTGGGGAAGCTGGAACGAAGAAGAAAATACAACAACAATAAACTTTAATAATCAGTTAGAAAAACAACTTTGGTGTTTACTAGAACCTTCTCGTCTACTCGACATCCTGGCACACTTTATTATTTTTGAGAAACGAGAACAGAAAGTAACTAAAAAAGTTTGTCGCTATCAACAATATCGGGCGGTTAATAAAATTGTAGAGCGGGTAATTGCACCCCTCAAACCAGATCCAAAACAGCCAAACCGCAAATATCGCAAAGGACTGATTTGGCATACTCAAGGCTCAGGTAAAAGCCTGACAATGGTGTTTGCTACTCTCAAACTCAAAAACCACTTAACTGTCAAATCCCCAGTTCTAGAAAATCCTAATATTTTAGTTCTTACCGATCGCATCGACTTAGATGAGCAAATAGACAAAACTTTTAAAGCTTGTGGACTCCCTAACCCCACTCACATAACCTCTGGCGAGGAACTACAAACAGCAATCCACAGCAACCCTATCGGCTTAACTTTACTTTCCACCATTTTTAAATTTGATGACTCAGCCACACCAGTAGCCAACAGCCACAACTGGATTATTTTGGTAGATGAATGTCACCGTACCCAAGAAAAAGACTTGGGAGCATATTTAGAAAAAACTCTACCTCATGCCTGCTTCATTGGCTTTACAGGTACACCCATTCAAACCACTGATAAAGATACTTATCACAACTTCAGCCTGCCAGGTGAAGACTATCTTGACCGTTACAGCATAGACGACGCGGTAGCAGATGGTGCTACTGTTCCCATCCGTTACACCAACCGCAAAGCCGAATGGGAAGTAGATGAGAAAAAGCTAGATATCCTATTTAATAATTGGTTTGAGAATGAACCAAAGGAAGTTGTTAAAAAAATTAAAGCGCGAGGTGTAAAGGTTGAGGATTTAGTCAAACACCGCCAACGTATTGAACTACTAGCCTATGACATTTGGGTGCATTTTTCCTATCATGCTGCCCCAGAAAACTTTAAAGCTCAAATTGTCGCCATTGATCGAGAAACCATAATTCTCTACAAACGGGCATTAGATAAAATCATTGCTAAAAGCTTAATTAAACAAGGTTTTGAACCTCAAACAGCCAAAACTTGGGCGGAAGCCATGAGTGTCCCGATTTATTCCAGCAACCAAGAAGATGGTAAACCCAGCGAAGATAAATATATTGATGCACTGCGCCAAGACTTAAGAAAATACGCCTTGGATAAAAATGGCGAAGTTGCTGCTATTAACAAATTTCTGGGCGAAAATGCCGACTACGAAGCCAAAGTTCAGGGTGGGGAAGTACCACCAGTACATTTCCTCATCGTCTGTAATAAACTGCTAACTGGGTTTGACGCACCCAGAGAAAGCGTCATGTACTTAGATAGCCCCTTAAAAGAACATAACTTACTTCAAGCGATCGCACGTACTAATCGCGTTTATGGTTCTCACAAAGAATTTGGACTAATTGTTGACTACATTGGCGTTACCAAAAACCTCGCAGAAGCTTTATCTACCTATCGCCAAACTGACGTAAAAAACGCCATGAAAGACCTAGATGTGGAACGCAGCCAACTAAAAGCTGCCCACTCCGAGGTTATGAAAGTTATTAAATCTATCCCCCGCACCACTGGAGATATTCGCCAACAGTACGACACCCTGATTCAACAATTAGGAAGTGAAGATCAATGGTACAAATTTCACAGTTTAGCCAGAACTTTTATTAAAGCTTACGATGCCCTTAGCCCTGACCCATTTATTCTCGATTATAGAAACGACTTAAAATGGGTAGCTGGATTTTTACCTTTAGGTAAACTGACCTTTGAAAAGCAAGAATCTACCCTAACTCGTGATGTCAGTGCCAAAATCCGAGAAATGCTTAATGAACACTTGGATATTACAGGTATCACCACACTTTGTAAGTTACATGATATCACCGACCCAGATTTCTGGAAAGATTTCGCACTTGCTTCCTCTCCCAAGGAATTAAAAATTGCGGCAGTACGCAAAAGTGCTGAACTCCGCAAAATTATGCAGCAGAAAGTTGATGAAAATTTCTCATATTACGAGACATTTTCAGAAAGGGTTTTAGAAGTTTTACGCCAATTTGAACAAGGTCAGCTAGAAGCTGCGGAAACCCTGAAACGATACGAACAAATCGTGCGGGATATGCAAGTGGCTGAACAAGCCCATGAACAAACGAATTTGAATCCCAAAGCTTATGGTGTCCTCAAAATTTTAGAAGCATTCCTACCAGAAAATCAGGCTGAAGATAATAGCAACCAAAGTGATTCTTCTAATAGTGATGAGGAAGAGCAATCTCCAAATCTTCTAGAGAGAGCAGCACAACAGATTGATCAACTCTACTCAAGCGATGAAACTGCGCCTCCTGGCTGGCATTTGAAAGAACAGTTACGCAAGGAACTGCGGCAAAAGATTCGTGCTTTAGTGTTTAATCTCAAGCTGAAAAATTGGAAAGATATACCTAGTAAGGTTGATGAGTATGCTTTAAAACAATATCTTAAAACATAAGTCTTAAAATAAATAATTTAATATTTAGCTTAATAACTACTCTTTTATAAAATAAGTATCCCATGCCTTTTTATGAAATTGGTAAAAGCCAGCAGAAATTACAAAGGTTAAACCCTAGTGATTTTGTTAATGAAAAATGGCTGGAACGACAACATTTGCAGCCACTTTTGCGAGATAACCCTGAAGTTATTGACCCAGGTTTATTTATCCTTGCGGAAGAATTTTCTAATTGGGAGGATAGTAAGCGCAGAATAGATCTACTCGGTTTAGATGAAGAGGCTAACCTAGTTGTTATCGAAATAAAGCGAGTTGAAGATGCTGGACATTTGGAATTGCAGAGTATTCGATACGCTGCTATGGTGTCAGCCATGAACTTTGAGGCTGTTGTTAATGCTCACGAACAATTCCTATCTAAGTCTGGAAAAGATTTTACAAATGCAGAGTTAGAAATAAAAAGCTTTTTAGATATTGAAGAGTTTGAAGATGGCTTTATCAGTAACAATCCTCGAATAATATTAATTGCACCAAGTTTCTCTCAAGAAATTACTACAGCAGTATTATGGCTTAATGAAAGGGGCATTGATATACGTTGTATAAAAATTAATATATACAATATAAATGGTTCTCGGTTTTTAAACATAGAACAAATAATTCCTTTACCTTCTGTTGCAGATTATCAAATTAAAATTAGAGAAAAGGCTAACCAAGCTGTACGAGAAGTATCTACTAAACAACGAAGGGAAAAAACTATAAATATCTTGATAAAGTATGGGGTTCTCCAAGAAGGTACACGAGTTTATCTGATGCGCTCGCCTAAACTTGAATTAGACTTTAAGAACATAGAAGAAAAAGCTAAAGTAGCTACTTTCCAATCTCAAAAATTTAAGTGGGAATTAGATGAGTTAAGTTATTCCTTGAGTGCCTTATGTAAAACTATTTGTGAAAAATATAATATTTCTATAGGGTCTGGAGCTTTCCCTGGCCCTGACTACTGGGCCGTTGAGGGAGAGGAAAAATCGCTTTCAGAACGTGCTAAAGAATTACTTGAAGCAGATGTAAGCTCTTCTTCTCTTGAGACAAACTGATGCCTGTTTTGCAAATTGGTCAAACTAGCATTCCCTATACTGTACGCTATAGTAAGCGCACCAGGAGCCAGCGCATCGTTGTTACCCCTGAAGCTGTAGAAGTTGTCGTACCTGCCGATACTCCCTCTGAAGAAACTGCTGCTTTTCTTGATAGCAAACGGCACTGGCTATTTAATGCTGTTGAAGATTATCGCCCAAAACATTCACCCGAAATTCCACTACGTTACGTGAGTGGAGCAAAAGTGATGTATCGGGGTCGTCGCTTAATGTTGCAGGTAGAATCCAAAGATGTAGAACAGGTAATGATTACTTGCAAAAGCCGTTTTTACATCCAAGTGCCAGGTTATTTGACAGATGATCAAAAACAAGATGCAATTGAGCAGGCTTTGATTGCTTGGAAACGCGATCGCGTTTTACAGGACATTCAACATTTCGCCAGAGTTTATGCAAGTAAGTTGGGTGTCAAGCCATTGGACATTAAACTGAACGAACAAAAGTTGGTTTGGGGAAGCTGTGGTAAAGATCAGATAATCCGCATCAACTGGCAGTTAATTAACGCTCCCCTAGCGGTTCTGGAATATGTAGTTGCTCATGAATTAGTTCACTTATTGCACCGCCATCACGGTGATGCCTTTTGGAAAACACTAGGTAATGTAATGCCAGATTGGAGAGCGCGGAAGTGCAGACTTGAATCTTGGGAAGCTAACTTACGCAAGTAGATTAAACGGAAGTGCTGATATTATTTCATAGTTTCAAAATTTGGTCTACGCAAAATTCCGCTGGTTGACTATGGTTGCATGAACATTGTATTCTCGTCGTTTAGTGGCAAAAGTTCTAAAACTTTTTGTTTTAAGCATTTATAGTTTTCTAAATTCCTAAAAATTTGGTAAACACTTTTATTAGGATATAAAGTATTAATTGCCTCTAAAATTGTTTCAATAACTTGCTCAGTGATTGCCCCTAAACCATTATTTAAGTAGTTGTCAAAATTAGATTGCTCTAAACTAGAAGCATTGATCTCTACATATCGAAATACCATGTGAAGAATGAACCGATTACCATAAATGCAGGTTGCTTTTTTATCGTCGTTTATCTCATGGTTTCGTAATAGCCTATGTACAACTCGCATTATTTGAATCATTCTCCACATTTTTTTGACAGAAACATCTGAATTAAAAATTTCTGTATATGGAGCTTTATTAACGTCTTCCCATAATTTACCAATTTTATCTTTGGCTATATGCGTATAACGTATGTCTGGCAACCCGCAGGCTAATGCTATAGTAGCTTCCTCCAAAGTGCAGTTTTTTTCATCTGATGGATAGTTATACTGATCTCTTTTGTAATGATAACTAATTCCCTCTAGTGCAAACTCTTTTTGAATATCTTCATGTAAGTCGTCTAATGAAATGAAATCACGATTCTCTACTTTATTTTGAGTATTAGTAGCCTTAGTTACTTTGAGTGCAAAGTCTGAAGGGCAACTTTCTAATGATATTAATTTTATAAAGACTTTTGCTCTTTCTACTTTTTCAGGTTCAACCTCATAAGTAGTTCCTATAGTCCCCACTGTTTGAGCACCATTAATAATCGATATTCCTTCACAATGAAACGTACCTGAACTTCTTGTAGAACCTCCACTAGGTGTCTTTTTAATTTTATAACATAAAACAGTAACTCCGTTATTTAGATATAAAAACGCTTCTGGATCATTTAAAAGAGTTTCTTGAATCCCATCATTTACATCTGTCATACCAACAAAACTTCGGATATTTTGAGAAAATAAATTTCCCTTATTTTGAATCCAAAGCTTGGCTAACTGTTCAGCACCTATTTGTCCATACCACGTTTTATATGGTTCTTCATTTAATCCCCAATCTGTTAAGGTTATATCTCCATCAATAGATTGAGTAATGCTTTGTGATAAAGCACTGTAAGCTTCAGATAAAGTAAATATTTCAAGAAATAAAAAGTCACCTCCTATGTTTTCTTCTGTGACAAACTCTAACAATAAATTTTTATTAGCTTCTCCCAATTTTGAACCAGAATAAGCAAGAACTATTTTTATTTTTACATTATGATTACTGAGAAGATTTTCAACTTCACCTTGCTTATTTCTTATTTTCTCATTAAATTTAGCAAATTTCATATTAATAATATCTTTTATTCCTTTTATAAACTTACCAACCTCGGCTGCTCCAGGTTCTCCATTACCTGACTCAAACCATTTAGCTTGAACTAACCAAAGAATATTTTTTTCCTCTTCGTAGTAAATTGCATCAATTCCATTATCTTTAAAACCATCAACAATTGCTTGAGCAGCTTCTTCTTCTTTGGCAGAAGCAAGACTTACTAAGCTATAAGCAGCATAACTTCTTGATAAACAAGCTTTTTGTTTTTCTTCTTCACTTTTATTTGCAAAATCTGACATATCAATAAAGCTTGTTAATTGGCTATCAAGCTTTCTTTTAATGCGGCTTATCTGAATTTTAACCATTTTGTTATTTAATACCCTTATTAGTAAAAGTATTGTACTACTTAATTGTAACGATTTTATAAAACATAAATAACACATCAATTTAGGATATTTAGTCTTAGCTATCGTGACCTATATTTTTTAGTCCCGCCAGTATCTTTTAAAGTTTTTCTGCATAGTAAAAATAGAAATAGCTCAGATTTTCATACTGAAAAGCTTCTAACTCCTGGTATTGGTCAAGTCTCTCATGCTGATCAATTTTAATTAGTTCCTAATTTTAAAGGAATTTTTACAACATATTAATTGTGCGTTTTGAAAATGCGAAAATAGTTTCAATTTAGCTCCTAATTTTGAGGGTTAGATAAGCGCGAACGTGACACCACGGGCAAGGTAAGTGTAGCTAGGTAGAACACATTTGACTTGATTGGTAGTAATTGGCTGAAATACTTGTTATGTAGGGTTTATAGCAAATTGTTTACCTACTTGGTGCAGAGTAGAGGCTATACTCTGCACCAAGCCAAAATAATATTTCTATAAATCAGACAGGGAAAGAGCTTCAGTCCTAACGTACAATTTTCCCGTTTTGGCATGATACCCCCCAGATCGGCGTAATATCAATCTCGGCACAACCGGAATTAATATGAAAGGGTTGTTTATCCCCTAAAGTGCTAATACCTGTCGTGCTGCAACTTCCATTAGTGTCTCGCTGTGCGATCAACCTCTATACTTTAAAACTTTGCAACTGCTATGACCCTACCCGCCGTTATCTCTAAAGTCTTGGTACCACTGCTACAACTTGCTGCATACCACATAGGCGAAAGATTAGGACAAGCGTTGCAAGCTAAATCGTCTAATTCACTTGTCCCAGTTGAACAAGTAAACTCAGACCCACGTTATGTACAAGCCCAAGTTGAATATTTACAACGTAAAGATACTAGAGATACAGAGTTAATAACTCTTACTGCTGTACAAGCAGAACGTAGACTTGAACTGCAAGCACAAGAACTAAGAGATAGACGTGAATTGAGTGCATTGCAACGGGAACTCATGCGTGAGTTGCAAGCTAAAGATATTCAGGTCAAGCTAACAGAAATTCAAACACTTTGGGATAAAGATACTTGGTTTTCTAATTTAAGTCGTCAGGAGACTGAGCAAATTCTACAACGCCAACAACACCGCTTACTGATCTTAATTTCACCACCTAAAATAAGTGAAGATTGTCCAGCTTCGTTTCGCAATAATCTAGAAATAGACTTGCGAGGTGTAAGCACGTTTTTAAGCCAGCATTATCCTCAGCATAGTGAAGTTGGCCCCGTTGAGTTTTATAGCGATTATTTTAAGCGTCCCATTTCCGATATTGACGTGAAGCGTTTGCAAACTGTCTTAGCTCCTGTACCTACCGCTGTTCTTTACAGCGATATTAGCGATTATGAAGTAAATTTTCGGGTTGGGTTTTGGGGATTGCCCAATAGTGAAATTTTTCTGTTTCCCACTCAAGCCTGGAATTGGGAGCAAGCGAAAGAGGAATTAGAAGCCTCTGGGGAGACTGAGCAAAAAAGTCTGCGTATAATTAGACAGTCATTAGTGACGGTTCACAAGCTTTTAACAGCTTTTTTAGCAGATTTGTATTATTTAACTCTCCAGGTATTGGCGATCCTTTGCAGGTACAAAACTCATACTCTAACCCTCCGTCGTCGCTTTTTTACCAGTGAAAAATCGCTCAACGCCTTGTTGCTGCAAGTCTACTTGTTCGTTATTGGCAATTAAACGATCATCCCCGCCGCCTCGAATTTCTAGCCAAACACTGTAAGCATCTGGTTTAACACCTGCTAGCTGCTTTAGCTTTAAACCAGTAATGACTGGTGCGCCCCACTGGAATCGCCGACCGTCAATTACAAAGAAAAAAGAGCGATCGCTCTGCCAAGTGATAAATTTCTCAATCTCATGTCGCCTCAAATCAACCGTCTCGTCCAGCCGAATCTCTTCTAGTTGACCGTCACTGAGTAGTTGGAAGATCAGATACTCATCAGTAGGACGCTTGGCAGCCTTGTCTAGTAATTGCTGCCCTGTAGCTACTGGATCTTCTAGGGTATAGCCTACTTCGTCAATTTTGACTTCGTATGATTCTTGCTTTGCTATAGTCATTTTGATCTCCTTAATTGCTAGGGTGACTTGAAATTGCTAGAGTGCAATTACACTTGTAGTATTACACTTGTGACTTAAAATTGCAAGTAAGCAACTAGCTAGGAGATAAAATGACAAAAAGCCAGTTTGACGCGGGCGCTTTTTATGCAGCGCTTGATAGTCAGCGGCTGTCAAAACGAATAACCTGGAAAAAAGTAGGGGAAGAGGCTGGTGTTAGTGCTTCGACGCTAACTCGGATGTCTCAAGGAAGGCGACCAGACGTTGACAGCTTAGCTGCACTACTAAAATGGTCGGGTTTAGACGTTGACTCTTTCGTCAGGCGCGAACAAAATAGTAGCAACAGTAGCGAACCTACACAGCTTGCTAAGGTAACTGCCTACCTTCGCAGCGATCCAAATTTAACAGAAGAGGCAGCCGAAGCGATCGCGGCTGTACTTCAAGCAGCATACGAAAAACTTCGGAAGAAACAGTAGGATGAAACTTCGTAGGGGTTTTAAATCTGAGGCTAACGCTTATTCTCGTGAGTTTCGTGCTGAGCTTGGGCTGAAGCCTCATGAGCCGCTAAACCCTTGGCACCTAGCCGATCATTTTGAAATTCCGGTTCTCTCTCTATCCGATTTCAAAGATCAAATTCCTAGTGCAGTTGACTATTTAACAAAGCGAGAGCCTGAAATGTTTTCAGCCACTACTGTTTTTTTAAGCGACTACGAACGCTTAATAGTCAATAACGATGCTCATCATCCGCGCAGACAAGCATCTAACCTTGCTCATGAACTAAGCCACGCGATTCTAGGTCACCCAGCAACTCCTCCCTTAGATGAGCGTGGTTTACGCTATTTCAATAAAGAAATTGAAGACGAGGCAAATTGGTTAGGGCCAGCACTGCTAATTTCTGAAGAAGCTGCACTTCATATAATTGAATGTGATATGGGAATACAGGACGCTGTTGAATACTACAGTGTCAGTCAAAGATTAATAGATATGCGGGTAAGGGTAACAGGTGCTCGTCAACGTGCAGCAAGACGGCGTAAATAGAAGGTTTGTGTCACCAGGTGCAGTCTTGTAAAGTTTTGTAAAAGTGACCGATTTTTGAGGGTTAATTGATAATAAATACAAATGATAACACTGCCGAGTTTGTATCCTTCTAGGCAAAGTATAATATGCGATCGCACTTTTCTACTCTTGACCACAAAACCTTTTAGCTTTTTCAAATGCGTGGTTAATTAGGGTCATAACATCTTTTGCTTTCGTGTCTCCACAAATATCAGGATGCCATCTTTTCGCTAATTTCCTATAGGCTTGTTTAATTTCCTTTAAACTGCTTCCTGGTTCTACTTCCAGCACCATCCACCAATGCTTACGTTCTAGGTTATTACGAGTTGCTGTGTAAGTTTTACCTTTGCTATTTTGATACTTTCTACCAGGCTTGCCAAATTCCAATTGCATCATGTACTTAATCCAAAGTTTCGGTGCAGTTGGTCGAATTTGATAGAGAAAATCTAAATAGATTGTTTTGTTAGCAGTTGGGTTTTTACCGCCAAAGATAGCACCAACAAACCAATCATCAGGTGCAAAGTATTTAAACTTCTCACGAAATAGCATTTTAATTTTGGCAGGATTACGACCAGCTTTATATGCTCGTTTCATTTGAGAGCGGATATAACGTAGCTGTCTGAGTTCTTCCTCGTTCATCAGTTCACCAAAAATTGGTGGTTCGCCTGAATCTGGTTCATCGTCATCACCATCCTCTGAAAACTCGTACCCACATTCGGGGCAAATCTTGCAGAATACGGGAATCATTTCATGGCAGTTAAAGCACTCTTTAAGCTGAGTTTCAATTAACGGTTTAGGACGTGGGCAAAGGCTGATTTTTAATTTTGATGTCGGTTTACAGACTCGCTTAAAGCATTCTCCAAAATCCAATAACATCGCATCCTGTTTTGAGGGATGCAATCTTAACGCCCGTCCGCACATTTGAATCAAGAGTGCTTGACTGCGTGTAGGACGTGCAATAATAGCAGCTTGAACGCTTGGCTCATCGAATCCTTCACACAGACAAGCAACGCTAGATATTAGTTGAGTTTCGCCAGTAGCAAACCTTTGATAAATCGCTTCTCTTTCCGAGTCAGCAGTTGTTCCTACAACAACTTCGGATTTAATGCCAACTTCGTTAAACTGTTCTGCTAAATTGTAAGCTTGAAAAACACTGGCACAGAAAGCGATAGTCTTACGCTCTGGGCATATTTGTAGAAAATATTTAATAACTTCGGTGTTGTAATCTTCATTACAAACTGCTTGCATAGAAGATTGAGTGTAATCTCCTAAATTGTTAGTTTCTAATTTTTCAAAGTCCAGCAATCCACCATAACCAAATAGTCTCGGACGGGATAAATAACCCATGTTGACTAATTCAATGGGATCTGGCGCTCTTACTAATGCTTGGAAAAATTGACAAAACCCTTCTTTATATTTTGTTCGCCAAGGTGTCGCAGTTAAGCCAATGAAGTAACACTTACTCAGTGGGTAGATTCCACCGGAGTAGTGTCTCATAATGTCGCTGGCAATCTGATAGTAAATACTAGAATGACACTCATCAAAGATTACTAAACCAATATCCGGTGGTAATTCTCGATTCTGGATGGTTTGAATCATGCAAATCTGGACGGGCTTAGAATAATCAGTTGGGTGATCTGCCCAGATAATGCCTGACTCAATACCCATT
>JBARVL010000215.1:0-13050 GCA_049646245.1 Crinalium sp.
AATTTTGAAGCATCTCAGAGTGCTGCATAGTTCGTAGGCGGATGTGCTTGTTCTGCCATGATTGCTGTTCAATACTACAATGAATAGTTGTATTTTTAGGTATTTCCTGTAAATTATTACTAGAAATAGGTATGCAGGACGAGAAACTGAGCAACACCCCCTTATTTTTATAGGCTTGCTCAATCCTGACAACGACAAGGTTGAGTTACAGCAGTTTAGATGGTTTTGATTGTGACTGTTATTTCTCCCATTCTTTAATTTGGAGTTGAACTGTAGAATAAATAGCTGCATTTTTAGGTATTTTTTTGGCTGTAGTGATCGCCAGTTTGACATTACTGTCTGCCTGACTTTGTGCGATCGCAAACAGTTGATCGCTCCAATTGTTGATAGCTTCAGTAGCTTCAGCTTTGGCACTGCTGGAAGAAGGAATAGAGGAAGCTGCTCTGATAGCTCGACTAAGATTTTCTACACTGCCACCGTTGGCTACTAAGTATGCGCTCCGTAGATTAGAGGATGCAATTGCATCCGAGTCTTCACTTTGTACTGAGTTAGATATAGATCTTTGTTTGGCGGGTAGTCGGGTTTCGACTATTTCAATATTAGTATTGGAATCTTCGATAATTTCTTGTTCTGTTGAATTGCTTGATGTGGGCGTTTGTAGTTGCCCAATTAGGTTTTTCCAAGCTACAATTTGGGAACTCGCTTCGCCATACAAGGCGCGTCCTTTAGTAATTTGCCCTGCTATGCTTATAGCTGTCCTTAAGTTATCAATATTATTACTGCGGGCATAGCTTTGAGCTTGTTCTAGTATTGGTCTATCTTGTAGAGTCTCTACAATATTTGACCATTCCCGAATCTGTTTTGAGGCGGCTGGATACAGCGCACGCCCTTGGGATATCTGTTTAGCTGTATCAATCGCGGCGAGTAAATCTTGTGTGCTATTTCGGGCAGCTAGAGTGTTGGCATCATCAAGTATGGGTTGATCCTCGATGGTTTGTATCTGTTGTCGCCACTTGTAGGCTTGCCGCTGCGCTTCCCCATACCGAGGATTATTGATAGGTATTTTATTAACTTCATCAATCCCTGCAAGCAAGTCATCAATCTGTCCAGGTGCAGCTAAATTTCGCCCGTTGTTTAAATGCTGTACGTCCCCTATTTCTAATGTCCACTTAAAAATTAAACGTTGTGCTTGCTCGAACAATGGTCGTTCACTTTTGAGTTGCTTTGCCATTGCGATCGCAGCTTCCAAATCACCAACCTCCCCTTCATTTGCGCGTCCAACTGCGGAAGCTAAATCAATGATGTCTTTTGCCTCAGCTTCAAGTGTTAGCTCTGGGGGGATATTTTTGGCTATTTCTAATGCTTCTTTCCAATCGCCGATGTTGAGTTTGTTTTTAGCGATTCTTACTAAAATTGTCCCACTTTTAGTAATTAACTCTGTACTCTTTTTAAAAATTAAACTTGTAGAGGGAATGCTTTGAGCTATCTTAATGGCTTTGTATAAATTCTCTACTCCCCCTTGGGATACTAAGTCATAGCCTATGTCTAACTGTTCGTTTTGTTTTTGAGTAAGTTGGAGCGTGTCTATCAGTTGGTTGTATTTAGTATTGCCCCAGTATTCGTTTCCCAATTTTGTGAGTTTGACAGCTTCAGGAAAAACCTCTGACCACTTTAAACTTTTAATATAATTAATGGCTGTATCGTATATTGTTACAGCAGTTGACCAAATTAATTGCCATTCGTTAATTTGGGCGATCGCCATTGGCGTTACTTTTGGATGTTCTGGGATTTTTTTAGCTGTGGCTATTGCCTCATCTAGTTTCCCCTCTTGGAAAGAATTATCTGCTAATTTGAAAATTGATAGTGACCACTTCTCTACTCGACGGTCAATTTCTGGTCGTAATGGGTGGTTATCCGGTAGATGGTTAATTAGCTCAATAGCTTCTACTAGATTATCAACTGTCTGCTTATTGGCGGCTAGTTCCGCGCAGTACAGGCGCATGGATGCGCTAGCCGTCAGCATGAATATCTTGGGGCAGTTGGGCGCTGATGGCAGCTTCAGCAAAACTGATACGCCGATAAAGCTTAAACTGCCAGACGTTATGAGTGCAATGGCTATCCAGAGTTGCCAAGGTAATTGCCACTTAGAGTGTTTAAATTGCTTTTTTGAAATTTTTTTGTTGAGAGAATATATTTTGAATTGGTGGCTTTAGGGGAAATCTTTATTACTGATGAACTTGATTTCTTTTGTTCCCCAGATAGTTGAGGCATAATATATTATCCGACCATAGTATATTTACTGCTGGTTTACATTAGATACTTTTTAGTAAAATTGCATCATTCTTCGGTTGAATTATCAAAGCTGCTTTTAATTGGTTTGTTTCTAGTTTTCTCCATTTTGACATCTGCAGGGTGCATTAAAGCACGATAATTCTTGGAAAAACTAATCCCAAGACTCTAAAAATATTGCTATGCCAATTAAACAAAAGATTATAACTGCTAAACGCCATAACCATTGCCCGATTGTTAAAAACGCCAGAGTGACAAAATCTAAACCACCAAAACTTAAAAACAACAAGCCGATGAATATACAAATAATACAGGTCAGCAAAAAATATTTACTGAGGTAAATAATCCATTTCATTCGCAAATTATAATTATCTCTCTTCATATAGGTTCCTGGTTGAATTGAGAAAACTGTTAAAAGTTGGCAGTTTTATTTGAAAGCAGTAAGATTAGCCACTCGTTGTAACTCTGACCGCAATTTACGATTAAATAATAAAACTTGCAGATATTATTCATGTTGGTCATAAATAATCTGGGGAAGATCATGTCAGGGTTTAGCTAGATTAACGGATCTATTTATAGATAAGCCAGGAGCATAAGCCTCGATCACATTGCCAGTAATTGAATTGATTATTAAGTAATCACATCTTAAACATTCGGTTCTGATGATTTGAGGCTCACTGTATCGTTCTGCATAGCTACCGCAATTAGGGCAATGTACTAGGATGATATTCATTTATTAACCTCTACTAAGAGTATTGGCGTAACCCTCAAAAGCCAATTGAAGAAAATAATGGTACTTTTGTTTCTAATAATCAAAAGCTACTAAATTGTTAATTTGTGCTTTTCCCTCAAATTGCTTGTATAGGTTTATCGCTGCACAATTAGCAATTTATGCAAAAGTTAAAATATCTTTACAAGAGTTACTTAACTCTGAGATTAATACACTACCTTTAGGAAAATTTTGAGCATTACCACTGATCGCATATAAAGGCTGTGGCTAAGTTTTGGATATAAAAGTTTTGATTCTTAAATTTTGATTAAGAATTTTCCTTGTTTTATATATGTTTGAATGTTTAATTCAATATTGTTTTTTAATTCAAAACTCAAAAAGTTGCAGGCGATCGCGCTTTACTCCCACTCCGACTGTTTACACCCAAACCAGCCAAGCAAATATACCAGGAGCGATCGCACTCCTCAAACTGCACTCAGAATAGAAAATATCGCCTAAGCGCAGCCCTGAGAAAACTTTTGACACCAAGCGCAGAAGTTATACATGAACGTCTACATCGACCAAGTAGAGTAGTCGGTAGTCAAGAAAATCAGCAGTGTTGCCTAGCAATTAAAAATTTTCATTGACCCGCAGAGGTAAGTTGCGTAAAAACATCGCAACCAGAACGTAATCTTTATAGCACCACTACTCTAACTAAGAAATGATGACCTCTCAACGGCTCAAACAAAGTACCGCAGCACTTTTCACTACCATCAGCTTGCTAAGTGTGACTGCGATGCCAGCATTGCTACTAATCAACACACCACAAGCGCGTGTTTTAGCCCAAAGTGCAGAGGAAAAAGAAGCGACTCGTATATATCAACGAGTTAATCCTGCGGTCGTCACCATTAAGATAGGTAACGGACATGGTAGCGGTTTTATTGTCAATAAGGACGGATATATTATCACTAACGCCCATGTCGTCGCTGGTGCGCCCAGAGTAGTCACAGTAGAATTTTTTGATGGAAAACAAGTTCCAGCCGATGTGATTGGGTTTGCTAAGGGTGGTTTAGACTTAGCAGTTTTAAAAATTGCTCGACCTCAAAACTTAACCACAGTTGCTTTAGGTAGCCCAGGTTCATTCAAGGTCGGAAATCGTGTCTATGCAATTGGTACACCACTAGATGAAGATAGAACCAATACCTTTACTCAAGGTAATATTAGCCGTCTTGATGAAAAAAAAGGCATCATTCAACACACTGCTAGTATTAACTCTGGAAATTCTGGTGGTCCGTTATTCAATTCCAAAGGTGAAGTAATCGGAGTAAATACTGCTGTAAGGCTTGGTTATGTCGAAGATGGGCAAGGAAACAGAATTGCTTTAGCACCAGGTACAAATATAAATCTTGCAATTTCTTTAGATAAACTACAAACTTTCCTAACGGCTGTACGGCAAAAAAATCTTTCTGCTGATTCAACTTTACCTAAAGACCAAGCGCCGTTACCCCCACAAGAAATAGCACTAAATGGTAAAGAAATTACGGGGCAGTTAAACGAAGGAAAGAATGTCTTGCAAGATGGTAGCTATGCCGATATCTATACATTTTCAGGTAAGGCAGGTGAAGAAGTTACCTTGCAAATGAAGAGCAAAGAATTAAATCCGGTTTTAGTTTTGCTGCAAGTTAAAGAATCTGATAGTGATAAAGATTATGTCAAACTAGCAGAAAATGATGACCAAGCACCAGGTAATTTTAATGCTCAAATTGTGACTAATTTACCTGAAGATGGGGTGTATATAGTATTAGCAACTACTTCTGCTGCTAGAGAATCAGGTAATTATAGTTTTCGGGCAGTAGCTAATCGGTGATGACGTGGGGGCAGAGGAAGCTGGGGAAGAGAAGATATTTTTAACCCAGTAGTATTAGGTGGCAAAGAAGAAGGAATTTTAGCTGAAATGCGATGCACTGACGGCTGAATGATGTCAACATTTTTTACTAGGAGAAAATTATGAAATTATCGACAATTCGCAATTTATCTGTTTTGGCAACAGCAGTTTGTTTAACTTTAAATGCGGTTCCAAGTTTTAGCCAAACGCAGCCCAATAAAGTGACATTTTTTTGCCGTTCTATGGTAGATATTACTAGCGGTGAAAATATTCCCACCACAATAGCGTGGATACCTGAACGTCAAGGGCATATTCGTTTAATTGGTTGGAAATCTGAGTATTTTTATCGCTGGAATCCGCAAGCTAGATGCCAAGCTGTTACACAGAAAATGCAGAATTTGTCTAATCAAGGGCGTTTGAATTTTCTGGCAACGGGTGCGGTAAATAATTATCCAGTAATTTGTGCTTTAGCGTCTCAGGGACAACCGTGTGATAGCAACAATCAACTTTTTACTATTAAACCGCACGATAATCCTGATGAGGTTCTCGCCAGATTATTACAAGTTCTTGAAGGCACAGCTTCGAGTTTATTTTATCAAAGTGCAGGGCAGAAAAAATCTCTTTCTGTGAATAGTTTTTTCCAGAAGGCTCCATTGATTGAAACAGCAACCAGTTCTAAATAATTAGGTTTCCTTTTGCTACGAGGCAGAGCCTCTTGATTTCGTTCCCAGGTTGAACCTGGGAACGAGGTTAAAAAGGGGGGGGAATTCAAAGTCCCCCTTTTTAAGGGGGATTTAGGGGGATCTCTTCTCTGCGTAAGTCCTGCCCTTGTTACCGACTCTCAACAAACATCTATCACCCTTGATTTTTCATTATGTATAACCGCCCCTTGACATTAATTAGCTGCTTACTATTACTTGCAACTCCTGTAATGACGGCAAGTGCTATTTACGCTCAACAACCTAATTCAACTATTCCAGATGATGTTCCGCTACCTATATCTTTACAAGAACGACAAAAAATTGCTGCTGAAATTACGGTTAAAGTTAGTTCAGAAAATAACGGCGGTTCAGGGGTACTAATAGCAAAACAACAACAAACTTATCTGGTTTTGACTAATGCCCATGTTGTTAATAATAGTAAAAATCTTCAAGTTCGCACCCCTGATGGTAAAACTTATCCCGCGCAATTAGTGCCAAATAGCACGTTAGGTAATTACGATTTAGCTTTATTACAATTTACCAGTAATCAAGAATATTCTATTGCACAATATGACCCCTCAAATTTACCTAGACTTGAGGGAGAAGTTTTAGCGGTGGGATTTTCTGGGGAGAGTGGAAAGTTAGTTTATCGACCAGGAAAAATTACTTACTTACCGGAACGCAGTTTAAAACAAGGTTATGGACTTGGCTATAACAGTGATGTGGTACAAGGGATGAGTGGCGGGGCGATTTTAAATGAATATGGGGAATTAATTGGCATTAATGGACGCAGCAGTTATCCGATAATAAATAGTGGTTATGTACATGAAGATAATGCTCAACCTACGCCAGCAGAAATTCAAAAACTGCGGGGTTCTAGTTGGGGCATTTCTTTACAAACGTTTTTAGCACAGTTACCACAAGATTTTGCTAAAGCTTATTCTTTTCCGCAACCACCTTCTTTAATTGCTGATGTTAAGGAACCAGAGTTAACCGGATGGTTAGGGCAATTAAATGAACAAGCTCGCAAGTTTACTGTGAGAATTAATAATAAAAATGACAATCGAGATAGCGGGTCAGGAGTTATTATTGCTAAACAGAATAATACTTATTATGTGCTGACTTGCGCTCATGTTGTTAATCAATCAACTAATTATGAAATTGTTACCTCAGATGGGAAGATTTATCCGGTAGATTCTAGCCGAGTGAGAAAAGAAGAGGGGGTAGATTTAGCGGTTGTACAGTTTAATAGTAATGAGAGCTATCAAGTAGCAACTATCGGGAATGTTGCTGTGAAAGATGAGCAGTCTACGTTTGTTACGGGGTATCCTAAATTTGGTAACAAGCGATCGCAGTGGCGCTTTAGCCCTGGAGATATACTTGAACAAGAAATCGGATTATTACGAGTAAAAAATTATCGAAGTGAGGGCAGAAATCAAGGTGCTGTTGCTGCCGAAAGTGCTGTTTCTTTAACCGGAGGATATGAGTTAGTTTATCGCAATATTACTTATGGTGGGATGAGTGGGGGCGCTGTTTTAGATAGTCTTGGGAGAGTGATAGGAATTCATGGTGCTGCGGAAGGAGAAACCGCAATTGATGACCAAGCAAGTGATTTCAATAAACTTCAGTTTGGATATAGTTTAGGTATTCCTGCTAAAACTTTTCTGGGTATAGCAAATCGACTACAAGTTAATTCGGGATGGTTAAAAGTAGAAAACTCGCCACCACCTGATTTAAATCCAGTACAACAAGATGCGGTTAAGAAAGCAATACTAACAGTTGGTGTTCCTCAAGGTAATGCTAAGGCTTCGGTATGGCTACAACGAGGAAATCAATTGTGGCGGTTACGTCGATATGATGAAGCAATTGCGGCTTTTGATGCAGCAATTAAGCTGCAACCTGCGTTTGTTCATCTAGCTTGGTATGGACGCGGGTTGGTGTTAAAGGCACAGGAGAAATATTTAGAAGCGTCAGTTGCATTTTCTACAGCTATTAGCAAAAAACCTGATTACTATCCAGCGTTAAATTTGCAAAGTGACGTGCTGGAAAGATTAAAGAAACTGGACGAAGCATTAGTAGCGATAGAAAAAGCGATCGCACTTCAACCTCAAGACCCGAATCTGTATCATACAAAAACAATAATTTTATCCGATTTAAAAAGATATCCAGAAGCAATTGCGGCGATTCAAAAAGGGATCGATATCAGTCCCCGTGCTATTTTGTACTTGAATCGGGGTTTCGTTTACAAAAAGCAGCAGCAGTGGGATAAAGCTATTGATGATTACAATACTGCCATTAAAATCAATCCTCAGTTTGCTAATGCTTACAAGTTAAGGGGTAATATTTACTACGAAAAGAAGCAATGGGATCAAGCAATTGATGATTACAATACTGCTATTAAAATTAATCCTCAGTATGCTGAGGCTTACTACAATCGGGGTAATATTTACTACGAAAAGAAGCAGTGGGATCAAGCTATTGATGATTACACTACTGCTATTAAAATCAATCCTAAGTTCGATTTAGCTTACTACAATCGGGGGTTGGTGTACTCCAACCAGGAGCAGTGGGATCAAGCTATTGAGGATTACACTACTGCTATTAAAATCAATCCTAATGATGCTGATGCTTACTTAAATCGGGGTAATGTTTACTCCGAGCAGAAGCAGTGGGATAAAGCTATTGAGGATTTCAATACTGCCATTAAAATCAATCCTGATGATGATGATGCTGATGCTTACTTAAATCGGGGTAATGTTTACTACGAGCAGGAGCAGTGGGATAAAGCTATTGAGGATTTCAACACTGCCATTAAAATCAATCCTCAGTATGCTAATGCTTACAATAATCGGGGTAATGTTTACTCCGAGCAGAAGCAGTGGGATAAAGCTATTGAGGATTTCAACACTGCCATTAAAATCAATCCTAATGATGCTAATCCTTACAACAATCGGGGTTTAGTTTACAAAAACCAAAAGCAGTGGGATAAAGCTATTGAGGATTTCAATACTGCCATTAAAATCAATCCTAACTTTGCTTTAGCTTACAGTAATCGGGGTGATGCTTACAAAAAGCAGGAGCAGTGGGATAAAGCTATTGAGGATTTCAATACTGCCATTAAAATCAATCCTGATGATGCTGATACTAAAATCTCTCAGGCTTTTGCTTACTACGAGCGGGGTAATGTTTACAAAAAGCCGGAGGAGTGGGATAAAGCGATTGATGATTACACTACTGCTATTAAATTCCATCCTCAGTTTGCTTTTGCTTACTTAGAGCGGGGTAATGTTTACAAACATCAGAAAAAGTGGGATTTAGCTATTAATGATTTCAGTAGTGCGATTAAATTCAAATCGGAGTTGCTTTTGCCTCTTTTCCAGGCTGGAGCTTACTACGAGCGGGGTGTAGTTTACGCCGCCCAGAAGCAGTGGGATTTAGCCATTAATGATTTCAATAGTGCGATTAACATTGATCCTAAGTATGCTAAGGCTTACTTGGTGCAAGGTGCAGTTTACCAAGAGCAGAAGCAGTGGAATAAAGCTATTGATGATTTCAGTAGTGCGATTAAAATCAATTCTCAGTTAGATTTAGCTTACTACAGTCGAGGTGCAGTTTACTTCAACCAGAAGCAGTGGAATAAAGCTATTGATGATTTCAATAGTGCGATTAAAATCAATCCCCAGTATGATCAGGCTTATTTAATTCGAGGTTTTGTCTATCATTCCCAAGAAAACTATAGTGCAGCACTTTCTGACTACAAGCAAGCACTAACTATTAATGAAAACTTAATAGCTGCTATCAATAACATCGGTTTCATTAACTATGAAATGGGAGAAACTGAGGCAGCTATCCAACAATGGCAGAAGGTGGTTAAACTAGATGATCAACAAGCGGAACCTCAATTAGCTTTAGCAGTAGTTTTCTACACCAAAGGGGAATCAGACAAAGCTTTGCAATTAGCAGCGCAAGCTTTGAAGTTAGATAAGCAGTTTGCAGATGTGGCGTATCTTAAGCAAAATCTTTGGGGTAAGCGGATGATTGCTGATACTCAGAAGTTATTTGCTGATGCGAAAATGCAGGCGGTTTTAGCTAGGCTTTAAGGATAATTGTAGGTTGGGTTGAGCGATAGTGAAAGGCAACAAACTCTGAAAATACTACATATCGGCATTGGGGCGGGTTTAATCAATTTATCTGTGTAGCCCAAAAATTATCTGTGCAACCCGCCCCTACAGGATTTTTGTGTTTGATTGTATGTGGCGATCGCACTAAATTTTATACTACTAATGAATGATGTGCGATCGCATGATTGCTCAAAACCGAAATTGCTTAATTACTCTCTGGGATACCCCAACCAAGCATCTAAATCTTCAATTTCCGAAAAATCTAAAATATCTGCTGTTAACTCTTCTAATTGTTGCAGAGATAACTGGTTAATTCTAGCTGATAATCGTGACTCAAGTTCACCAAATTTACGTCGTAATATCACCATGACTATTCTCAAAGCTTCTTCTTGTCTGCCTTCTTGTCTACCTTCTTGTCTGCCTTCTTGTTTTCCTTCTTGTCTACCTTCCCTTAAACCTGCTTGTTTTCCTTCTTCTAGAATACTTTGGTAAACAGTGGATTCGCGCATAATATCCTCCCTAAATAAAGAACGTATTAAGTTATTTTCAAACCGCAATCCTGCTAATATTTCTGTACAAGCTGTAATCCCCTTTAACTGTTCGCTATCGTCAATTTGGTTGACTTGTGCTGCAACTTGTGCTAATAATTCTGTGGGTGAATTACTCTTAGTTAAAGGGGCAAAAGGTAATAGCGCCGGAGTATTTAAAAATAAGCTAGGTTCTTGCTCCCATATCCGCATTACCCGATATTGATGAATGGTTGTTTCATCTCGATATTCTTCTGTAAACACAACTGGTGAATTAGTTGTTTCTAGGAAAATTAGAACTTGTGTGACAGCACAACGATATTTACGTTTGAGTCTAACTGAATAATCCAGCATCCGCAAAGGTAACGGTGGATTAGAGACAGGTTTGGTTTGAAACTCTAGGTGTAGAATTTGCCTCCCTATCCGTAACAGCAACAGAGAATCTACATAAATCGGGTCTACGTTTAGTTCCGTTTTTAATATCCGAATGTTTTTAGCCTCAATTCCCAGTAACCAGCGCACGAATACGGCTGGATACTTTTCGGCTAAATACTTACAAGCATTATCGTAACTCAATTTATGCTCCCTAGTTTTTAAACGATCAACTTAGATATTGAGGTTGTTAAGAAAGTTGTTAGAAGATAAGGTTAATAAGCTGTTGTGTTTCGCGGGTTTTCTGTTTTAAGGGAGGAGGGAGGGTTATAGGGTTTGATAACTTTTCTCTCAATTTAAAAATGTACAAGTTATATGCTCGGCTATGAGATGGTGCGTTATGCTGTGCCGTAATGCACCCTACTGTTGATGCGATCGCCCATTATCAATTTTTTTGATTAACTCTATCATAATATACCCAAATTATCAGATTATTTACATTTATTTACAATCTATCAAAAATCATTAGTTGCGTAAAAACCTTGCTGCTAGACGTAATAAGAATAGAAAGTTTAGTCAAGTTGAAATTATGTTCTTATTGCGATCGCTAAAACGTGCTTCATCAGTTCTACTCGCCAGCGTTACCATGCTGACTTTGGGCGCAACCGCAACTTTAGGTCAAACAGAGTCCAACGAAATCAAGTTCTTTTGCAGTCAAATGTTTGACTCTGCTGCTAATGAAAACATACCAGCGACAATAGCATGGATTCCAGAACGTCAGGGACACATCCGCTTAATTGCTTGGAAATCCGACTTTTTTTATGAGTTGGAGCGTCAAGAGCGGTGTGAAACTGTCTCCGAGAAATTTCAAAGTGCTTACCAGCAGGGACGTTTGAATTACCTCACCTACGGCGAGGTGAATAATTATCAAGTTATCTGTGCTGTATCTAATCCAGGAGAAAAGTGTAAACCCGAAAATATGCTTTTTACCATTAAACCCCAAGACTATCCTGACCGAGTTCTAACATCATTAATTGGGGTTGTGCAAGGTAACAGTGGTCAGCCAATCTATCAAAATACAGGTAAACAAGTTTATGTATCTGTAAACGAGTTGTTCCGCCAATCTGCAATTGTATCTCAAGCAAGCAGTTCTAAGTAGCTTTTTGGATTAGTTAAAAAGTAGGTTGGGTTGAGGTGACGAAACCCAACTTATTCTATTTTTCTGAATGCTCAAGGACATATTTTTCACTCGACATCAACTTGCCACCAGTGCAATATCTCCAACTAACCTGATTACCTTTAACTCAACTATGAAACGCACACTCACATTGATTAGCTGCTTGTTACTACTACCAACACCCCTATATGCAGCAAATTCTCACTTACAACGCCAAACCGAACTCAACAACCAAACAAGAATTGCCCAAGCATCACCGCAAAAACTACAACAAATAGCAGCCCAAATTACTGTAAAAATTAGCAGCAATAATAATGGTGGTTCTGGGGTAATTATCGCTAAAAAACCCGGTAATTATCTGATTCTTACCAACGCTCATGTGATTGCAGGTAGCACTAATTTTAATATTCAGACAAGTGACGGGGCGGTGCATCAAGCTCAATTACTGCCAAATTCTGATCTGAGTAAATATGATTTAGCACTTGTACAATTTAGCAGCGATAAACAATACAAAAAGGCTGATATTATCCGCTCAACTCCTAAAGCTGGAACGCCAGTTTGGGGCGTAGGATTTTCCGCAGAAACGGGTAAGTTAGTTTTTCGTGAAGGAAAAACAACTCAAGTTCCTGAACAAGCTTTTAAAGGTGGCTATCAAATTGGGTATAGCAGCGATATCGTTCAAGGAATGAGTGGCGGTGCCATCATTGACAATCGAGGAGGACTGATAGGAATTAATGGACGCAGTGCTTACCCAATAATAAATAGTGGTTTCGTTTATGAAGACGGTTCGCGTCCTACACAACCAGAAATTCAACAATTTAGGCGTGCGAGTTGGGGTATTCCCATTAAAACCGTTCTAGCCCAAGTTAATCTAGAAATTCTTACGGCTTATTCTCTACCATTACCAGATCCAAAACCAGATACTCCTAAAGCACCCCTACCTGAATGGATAGCACAATTAGAGCAGAAAGCTAAACAATTTAGCGTGAGAATTGATAGCAGTAGTGGTGCTAATGGTTCTGGAGTAATTATTGCTAAACAAGGGGATGTTTACACTGTTTTAACTGCTGACCATGTTTTGTGTGAAAGAGAGTCAGCAACAGAACCCTGTGGGAATAATCGCTATCAAATACTTGCCCCAGACAATCAACTATATCCGATTATTCCAGAAAGCGTTAACAGACAACCAGGGGTGGATTTAGCTGTTGTCAAATTTAGCAGTAAAGCAAGTTATCAAGTCGCTACTTTAGCTGATTATAACCCGAATAA
>JBARVL010000216.1:0-9396 GCA_049646245.1 Crinalium sp.
ATTATTTGTCGAAAAACTTGTAGGTTGCCACACTAACGTTATCGGTCTTAGCCTTCCCTTACTCCGAAATATGCTGCTCGAACTAGGTTATCAAGTAACTGACTTTTGGCAATAATCTTCCTTTAGACAGTTAACAAGTTTCAAACTTAAGGAACCTGCTACATCAAAACAATTGCTAAAAGTTAGTAATTACCTTTATAAGCTAACGCGCAAATAAACTTGTACATTTTTAATTGAGATAAAAGTTATCAAACCCTTTTCCCTCTCTCTTCCCTCCTCCCTCCTCCCTCCTCCCTCCTCTCCCCCCAAAACATAAAATCTAGAAACACAACAGCTTATCCCTGCCATAAATCGCAAACTTTTATAAAATCAAGTAAATTTTTGGTATATTCAAGGCACTTCTGGTCTAACCTTGAGCTAACTGCATTACCGTTAACTGAGAGTAAATTTATGGCTGCAAGTGACGACTTCAAAGAATATCTCAAGGCAGGAAAGATTGCTGATGCCCTGACTCTTGCTCTAGGTGAAGCCATTGAGTTAGAAATCACCACTTGGGTTTCCTCAGACTCAGCGACAGATGCTTCAGGAAGTAACAACGCAGGTCAACCTTTACCTGGTAATAGGATGAAAACTCGGATCAATATCGTAGACGGCGATATTGAAAACGAGGTAGGTAGCCAGTTTTTGGGCTATGGTCCCTACACTGACCTTAAACAATTCCATTTAGAACAGGTGCAAGCTGGACGACAAGTGTTGCAGCACAATATTGCAACTTTGCAACAGCTATTTACAATTATGACTAGCACCCTATCACAAGTATCCCAAGCGTCACGACGGCAGCAGGGAGAAAACCCATCGCTTCCCCCATCCACTTAAAAGAAAATGTCGTCAAAACTTGTGGTAACTTATAGCGGTCAGCTATCAGCAGTCAGCGTAAAGACTCGAAACTTCGAGTATTTACATCATACGCTAATGTTCCCAAGGGTTTCAGAATCCTCAAATGTCCGCGCTCCCTGGCTACTGCTATACCACAAGTTTAACTAAGCTCTGCAACCTGCGATCGATGTAAGGAATAAAAGTATTATGGCGGCAAGCGACGACTTCAAGGAACAACTCAAGGCAGGCAAAATAGTTGAAGCTTTGGCATTAGCACTCAGCGAAGCCATTGAGTTGCAAGTCACAACTTGGGTGTCTTCCGATCAAGAAACAGATATTAAACCAGGTCAACGCCTCCGCACGCGGATTAATTTGCTGGAAGGCGATATTGAAAATGAAATCGGTAAGCAATTTGTTGGCAATAGTCCTTATCGGGAATTGCGAGATTTTCACCGAGATCAGGTTAATCAAGGTCAAAAAATTATTCAGGATAACCTGAGCAGTTTACAAAAATTATTTGAAGTGTGGGTGAGATTGCGGTATCCAAATGCTAATTTACCGCCAATTAACGTAGACTTGCCAAATGGCGAAACATTACCTCAACCAAACGTTACCACACGACCTGTTGCTATTCCACCAACTCCCGTAGCACAAGCAGAAATACTAACTCCAGAATTATTTTCAGAATCTCCCATAGCGCAAGGGGAAATATCTTCTCCAGAATTATTTTCAGAATTTCCCATAGCGCAAGGGGAAATATCTTCTCCAGAATTATTTTCAGAATTTCCCACAGCGCAAGGGAAAATATCTTCTCCAGAATTATTTTCAGAATTTCCCACAGCGCAAGAGGAAATATCTTCTCCAGAACCAGCAGAAGGCAAACAAACAATAGAAGAAGAAACGGACAATATGCAGCCTTCTGAATCAGGTTTGGAGCAAGACTGGCAAAGTATGTTAGCCCAACCAAGCGCAACAACTCCACTCACCAGTCAGGAACAACCCGAAGCACCACAACTAGAATTATCGCCTTCATTAGAGCAGATGACGATCGCGCCAACGGTGCGTCCACCTCGTCTTGATTCCTTGCAGTTAGGAACCCAGGAGAATATAGACTCATCTGTATTGGAACAGATCAATTCCTTGCCAACAGTACGTCCACCCAGTTTGGATGCTTTGCATCTGGGAACAGAAGAGGGTGGAGAAAATTTGCTGGAACCAAACAATGAGTTAGACATTACCCCACCACAACCAACATCGGAGACAATACCCGCAGAAACTGAGCCAGATTTGGATGACTGGGTTTTACAACATCTAGAGCAAGACATAACCTCAAACAACACTAATCAAACTACATCCAATCAAGAATTTGTTGAGGAGTGGGATGATTGGACAGAGGAAGAAGATCAATTAATTACAGCAGATGCCACTCAGTTAGATGTATTAGAACAGGAGTTTGAGGAGGAATGGGATAATTGGGTGGATGATGAAGCCAACTTTGCTAATACAAACGTACTGATACCAGATTTAAATACGTTAGTTGAGGCAGAGTGGGAGCAATTTAAACCTGACTTTACCGAAGTATCTCCAGTAGTAGTAGAAACGCCTCAAGATGTTGATCCGGCTAATGATGACTGGGTAAATAACCCTGAGTTAGTTGAAGAATGGGAGGCGGATAAGTTAGCAGAATCTCATTTGATCGAGGAGTTTGAGCGTTTATCGCCAGATCAAGAAGTGCCGGAGTTTGCAAGTTATTTATCTGAAGGAACGCCTACAACAGAAATAACTGAAAGTGAAGGAGATTCATTTATTATCCCTGCGGATGTTGATGATCCACCTCTTTCTAATATGGAACTGGCAGCAGAGATGCAATCTTCTTCACCTTTAAATAATCAAAACAATTCTGAAAATGGCATACAGGGAGCATAAATTCTGTGTTAGTTAGACAAAACAAAAATAATCAGTCCGCAGCACCTCGGATAGAAAAAAATCTTAAGGATTTTATGAAATCCTTAAGTGATGTGCTGTTGGACATCACAGCTTTGGAAGTTAATACGATGGTGGTGGATCAAATTACTGGGAATAAGTTTATTCCTTGGCAAGTTTATCGAGATGTTTATCCCATATCTAGAGAATATCTAAAGAGAAACGGTGTTGATGAGTCTTTGCGCGATCGCTACTTAAGTTTACGCAAACAATTAGAAATAGAATATTGTTTGTTGTTAACTGAAGAAAACCCTTCCGCTATTAGAGATACTCGCATTCTCACAGATCCATCTGTCACTTTAGATCAGATAGAAACACAACTCCCTAACCCCCTCAACCCAAGTGCTACTCCTACAGAAATTAGAGCAATTCAAGATCTACTTGATGATGGGAGATTTTTACGGACTTTGCGTAAAATAGCAGAATTAAAAGCAGCATTAGATAATCGTAATAAGGCACTAGCTCAAAATCGTACTGAGAAATTAGAATATCTTGATGGGGATTTGGTAAGTGATGTAATTTATGCCCAAACGGTTATTCAACTTGATGGCGATATTATTAACCGTTTCAATAAGCAATTATTTGACAGTAAGTATCAAGATGTTATCCTCCAAATACATCAAGAAGGAGTAATTACTGGCGATAAGCAGTGGCGTGGACTGCTTGATTTTATTGTAAATATGGTTCAATCAATGTTAGCTAGACCAGTTTCTATTATAAAATTACCTAAGTGAATTCATTACTAACTAAAGTGAGAAGCAGAAGGATAAAAGAAGTGCCAACTTCTCCTTCTCGGAGCATCACGGCATCTATCAACCTAGAAAATCAAATTCAAGTTGAAGAAGTAAAAAATGAGCAAGGCTTAATAGTATTTAGATTTATTCGCTTCAATTTGGATAAAACTTCAGTCAAGGCAATTTTAGGCGCAAAAGCTACGGGCGCAAGCCTGGAAATTTCTAAAAGTCTGCTGACTCAATTGCGATATTTTGCTTTATCTGATGGAGAAAACCGTCAAGGTGCAAATCGCTTTCAATCTGGCTTGACTTTTTGCACTTATTATTATAAATCTGGGGAATTACGATCAGAAGATATTGTGATGCGGAGTGTGATCTCGCTTGATGGCGATATTATTCACCAAATTCAGCGAGAGGCTTTGGAAACGCCGAAAAAGTGTTTAGCGATCGCCACCTCCCACTATTGGTTAATTAACCAATTGCTAAACCAACTTAGGATTACCAGCATTTTGTGGGTAAATTGGGTTTCTTGGGGAATATCTTTGCTGTTGGTTGCAGCAATGGTAATTCCTTACGCGGGACGTTTGATGCAAGTTAATTTATTAACTTTGCTGATTCCATTGTTGATGTCGTGGGTATTTCAACAAGGAATTAAGCGAATACTACGTTTTACCTCTGCATCTATGGGTAGTTGGGCGGTACGTCAGTTGTTGTTGCGCTTTCTCTCGCCCAAACCATTTGAAAAGAAAATTGCTAAATTCTTGTTAAGAAGGATAACTTGATATTGACAAGATCTTTAAGTAGATATACGGAGACAAACTTAGTAGATTTTTTTGCCTCCTATTTCACTAACATCGTTAATTAGCGATGCAAAATTGACTGGTGTTTAGCACAATTTCACCATGCTCTGGAATCCAAGCAACCCATTCGTCCTCTGATTGCTGACACAATAAAAGTGCTTCATCGTAACTGAAGGGATGGGGAGGATTTAGCAGTTGCACCCAAGTAGATGCTTCATACTTCTGCTCATTTGACCAATAAAGCGCACATGAGGGAAACAGCATAGCTTTAGGAGAGTATGCTTGTACGCCGATGGGAGATTTGTAAGTGTCGAGTTTCATAGTTTTGTTATTAAATAGCAGGTATACCAGCTTCAGGCTTAATGATGCTCAATTTGAGCGACCTTAATTACTGCGATTAAAAAAGCATTTCTGTTACTTATGATACAGAAATTATTTTTATAATCAATATAAGTTTTCATAACTTTACGTTGAATAGGTATAAAATCTCACCTTCGGCATAAGTCTTGACCAATTTTGAATATTTGATGTAGAGACGTACTATAATCTGTCTCTACATAATGGTGATACTAGGACAACTTGCAAAATCGATCCCAAAAATGCCGAGATAACCCCACACCAATAGGATGTACTAATAACAGGGGAGTCTCGGAGTTAACTTCGGCATTAGGCGCTGTATGTACTGCGTAGCCACAGCGATAATTCTTCCAGGTGTAAAAATTGGACATAAATTATTTGCCTTTCTCAAATATCAATCAACCAAGCTCTAACGAGCTTGTAAGCTCTCTAACTATATATATAGGAACGCCTTCAAAGCGTTTTATATTGGGCTTTTCAGCTTGTTTATGATTAGTGCTGAATAGATAGTAAGTCAGATACAAATACTGAAATTTTACTATTGGTAACTAGAAAAAACCGTGATCTCACGGTGATCAAAAAGGTTATAGTCCCTATAAGATGGCAACATAACTTAAGAGATTGCTGATGAAATTCCCCTCCTTAGTATTGGTAGCCAGTCTGATCTTAACTTTGATGCCCTGGAAAGCTAATGGACAGGAAATCACAGTTGAAACTAAACCCTTTGGGGAAGTAATATCAAGTACTGCCTCAGATCCACAAGCATTTCCCCAACCAAAGCAGTCAAATAATATCAACTTCGATTCAGCAAACAAAAATGCTCAGGGGAAACCCAGAAATGCTTACACAGGTACAGATGTAATTCCTAACTCGGGATTTATTTCCATTCCTGTACCACCCCCAGATTCACAGTCTGCATATATTCCGCTTCCTGTACCACCCGCAGATTCACAACTAAATCCTCTTTCCGCTAAATTCATTTGGCCCGCTTCAGGTAAGTTAACATCAGGATATGGTCGGCGTTGGGGAAGGATGCACGCAGGAATTGATATTGCTGGACCAATTGGTACACCAATTGTGGCGGCGGCGACTGGGGTAGTAACTAAAGCTGGTTGGGTTTCTGGCGGTTATGGCAATTTAGTAGAAATTCAGCATTTTGATGGCAGTCTGACACGCTACGGTCACAACAGCAAAGTTTTAGTAATGGTTGGTCAATCTGTTGAACAGGGTCAAATGATTGCAGAAATGGGGAGTTCAGGGCGTAGTACTGGACCACACTGCCATTTTGAAACGTTGTTGCCAGGAATAGGAGCAATTAACCCAATTATTAATTTAGCCAGTCGTTCAACAATATCTCAGGTCGGGCAGTAATTTGGGATTGGGATTGGTGAATAGGAAAGATCAAATTTAAATCATCGTTGGAAATAGTGGTTATGAGCAAATTTATGGCTGATCATCTGGAAATTTGCTGCTGTTTTGAGAATCTTTAGGTACTTGATTAGGTTGATTTTTAAGCCAAAGAGCAAGATTTTGTGCTAAATCAATGAGGGAATCTTGCAATTGCGGGGAGATTTCTAAGGGTAAGCTACCGTTGCGTAAATGTAGTTCTCGCTGGGGAAAAGGAATTTCTACATGGCGATCGCGTAAAATTTGATCGATCCGAAAGTAAAGATCGCTCTTAATTTGAAACTGTTTAGGTGGTTGTGTAATCCAAACTAGCAAATTTAAGATTAAAGAACTTTGTCCAAATCCTGTAAACCAAACTTGAGGCGCAGGTTGAGAGAGAATATCGGGATGCTCATTAGCTGCATCAACCAAGGCATTCTTGACAGCACTTAAGTTTGATCCATAAGCAACACGGACTGAAATTTTTAGCCGTGATAGAGGACTAGGATAACTCCAATTAATTACTTCTGATTCTAAAAAGCGGGAATTAGGCACAAAAATTGATACTTGATCTAAAGTCATAATTTCAGTACTACGCACACTAATTCGCTCTACAGTTCCTAGTTTGCCAGCAACTTCTACAAAGTCTCCTACTTTAATTGGTCGCTCAAAAATAATTACTAACCCGCTCACAAATTCCTTAGCAATTCCTTGTAAACCTAATCCAATACCGACTCCTAAAACACTGGCAAAGATAGTTAAAGAACTAAGATTTAACCCCCAAACTTGTAAAAGTACTAAACTACCAATCAAGATTAAAGTGTAGTTAGCGATTTGAGCGATGGTTTCTTGGGAACCTCGACTCATCCCAGTCATGTGTAAAACACGCGATCGCAACACTTTTTTAAGTGTTTTCGCGCTCATCAGCAAACCAATAAACAGCGCAATTAATAATATGATTTGGATGAGCGAATAAGACTTATCCCCCAAAGGCACCATCGGCGAAGCTAAAGTCAACACCAGAATGTCGCTAACGCTGCGGCTCCATTCCCGCGTCTGGGGAAATAAATTAGTAATATAGATAGCACTACCAACCCAGAGCAAAGCCCGAATAGCAGCAATTAGAAACTTTGCTCCTTGCTCAACGCCAGTATTTTTAGGGGATGTCTGTTCAGTTGTCACTTCCTGGGCAAGCATTGGGTGTAGCCAGTACATCCAAATCCAGCCAATAGCCCAACTAAATGCGATCGCTAATAGCACACACCCAAATGAAAGCAAAATTGCATTGCGGATATACGCGGTGGTGCGCTGTTGTTGAGCTTTTTTAATTGAAGCTTTTAGAATTCCTACCCAAATTTCCGCCTGCTGTTGCACAGTTATTCCAGGTGAAGTATCTCCCTGAGTAACTGTTAGTAAGTTACGCCCCTCTAGCTGAATTACAGGTAAAGCATTACGCTCAATAATTTCTACTGATAAAGGTGGTTCACCACTCTTAACTGTCTGTTTCAAGATAGTATCTACAATTTCAGCACGTTGTTGGGCGCTATATCCCCCTGAATCACTAACTTTAAACAACTGCCGTCCATCAAGGGTAATTGGTGCAGTTGGTTTTGTTTGGGCTGAAACTGGTAGCCATATTAGGCAAGCAATTGTCAGCGCCAAGATTGCTTTTTGGAAAAATTTAGTCAGCAGCAAAGGCAAATGGCTCATCAAAATCATCTGACATTTTTATTAAACCTCTAGCATTCTTTAACTACCTTTATTAAAAGTTGGCGAATTAGTTGGCACAGTAGTTAAAATTTCTGTTTGGCTAGAATCTAGCTCATAAGCTTGTTGTGCAAACATCTTGGGTTTTAAATAAAGATTCTCCAATAGCACAGCAGTACCCGCAACCCAAGGGGGAACAATTAAAGCCCCAACAATACCCAAAACTTGTGTTCCTCCCAGTACAGCTAACAGTTGATATAACGGGTGTATTTTCACAGAAGGACCTACAAGCAGTGGATCGAGTACATAAGTTTCTACATTTTGGATGATTACAAATAACAGTAATACCCACAAAAATGTCCAGCCTCCCAGAGAAACTGCCACCACTAAAGCGGGGGCTGCACCGAGAATTGGACCAACAAAAGGGATTAAATTAGTAAAACCTGCGATCGCACCCAAAGCTAAAGCAAACTCTGATAAACCCAAAAAACTTAAACCAATAGTAATCACTACCCCTAAAATCGCAGAAACCAAAACTCGTCCCTGAATGAAATTACCCATTCTGCGACTCATCGGTTCCACCTGATCCGCCAGACGTTTATCCCAAGGCTGGGGAAACAAACTAACTAAACCATTGATTAAATTCTCACTACCAGCCAACATATAACCGGAAACGATTAAAGCTAATAACAGGCTAAATAAGCCACCTAAAAGCCCCCTAGTCAGACCGTAAGAACGTACCAATAACTGTTGACTCGATCCAATCAACCAACTGCTAAGACCTTGAATATCAAATATTTGCCGGATCAACTGCGGTTGCGTCATCCCAAGACGCAGTGCCAAATTTTCTGCCAAACCCCGTAGTAATTCCAAATAGAAAGGCAACTGACGGATTAAACGCTCAATTTGTGTAACTACTGGCGGACCAATTAACAATCCGAAGCCAGTTAAACCAGCTATTAAAGCCAGGTAAACCCCCAAAACTGTTAACCAACGGGGGATATTCCAACGATCAGCCGAGTCAACCACAGGGGCTAGGGCAGCCGCCAACACTACTGCAATCATCAGAATTACTAGCAGACTTCGCAACTGCCATAGCAGCACCAGTAGCAATCCGGTGACTACAATTAGCAAGATGTTAGCCAGAGTTATACTTGTGCGCCGCTCTAACATAATGGAATGCGAGTATAAATTAGGGACTCGCACTTCATTTTAGCTGTTAGCTTCAGCTATCCTAACTACGATGCCATCTGGTTTCACCGCCAGCCTTACCATCACTTACAATAATGCCTTGATCTTCAAGTTGCTTACGAATCCGGTCAGCTTCAGCAAAATTCTTAGCGTTGCGGGCTTCCTGACGTTGCTGAATTAACACTTCAACCTCAGCATCAGTTATACCATTAGCATTAGTGCTTTCCTGATTTTGAGCTTCTAAACCTAAAATTTGTGCTAAACCAACAAGCGTATGCCATTGCTGCTTAAGAATTTCTGGATCTGTTGCTGTTTTACCTTGATGAACTAACAAATTACCTTCTTTGCGTAAATGTTTGGCA
>JBARVL010000217.1:0-2074 GCA_049646245.1 Crinalium sp.
CAAGACAGTGCAACTAATCTGGGAATTAAAAAATTTGATATATATGGCTCAACTGTAGATGAAACTAGCGTACAGGTAGATCAAGGAGAACCTAAACAAGTCAAAGCATCTAATCGTTCTGGTGTCACTGTCCGCGTTTGGAATGAAGACAATACAGTTGGGGTAACTAGCACCACAGATGTAGATTCTAACGGCATAGAATTAGCTTTAAAAACTGCTTATGAAGCAAGTTTTTTTGGTGTTAAAGATAATGTCCCAGATTTTAGCCCTGAAGCAACTGCAAAAGTTGCAGATATTCCTAATGAGAAAGCGCCACAAGCGCCTGTTTCACAACTAATCGAAACTTTGATTGCAGCAGAGAAAAATTTGTTGCAAGCGCATAGTGCGATCGCACGAGTACCTTATAACGGACTTTCTCAAAGAGACATCGACCGATTTTATCTCAACAGTCAAGGCGCACTCAGAACCGAATCTCGCTCCTACGCCTCAATATATCTTTACAGCAAAACAGAGCAAGAAAATAAAAAGCCACGTAGTGCAGGCGCTTTTAGAATTAACCGTAGCCTTGATAGTTTAGATATTCCAGCGTGTCTAAAAGAAGCTGCTGAAAAAACCATTAGCCATCTAGATTATCAAAATATTAAAACTGGTAAATATACAGTTGTATTCTCACCAGAAGCTTTTCTGAGCTTAATAGGCGCATTTTCTAACATATTTAATGCCCAAAATATTCTAGACAATCAAAGTTTGTCTACTCCTGAATCTTTAGGAAAGCAAATAGCCTCCCCCCTGCTATCTGTATATGACGACGCGCTACACCCAGCTAATGTCGCAGCAGAAACATTTGATGGGGAAGGAACCCCAACCCGCCGAGTATCGCTAATTGAAAACGGCGTTTTATCTGGATTTATTCACAGCGCGGGTACGGCTAAAAGATTGAATGCACAACCGACAGGTCATGCCAATATGGGAGCTAAAGTAACAGTTAGCTCCAACTTTTATCATGTGTTGCCTGGAACTAATTCACAACAAGAATATAATCTTGACAACGCTGAAAATGTGATTTTGATTGATGACCTTCAAGCACTTCATGCAGGGGTACAATCTTTACAAGGTTCATTTTCTTTACCATTTGATGGCTGGATTGTCAATAAAGGTCAAAAAACCAGTATTGACTCTGCTACTGTCGCTGGGGACTTTTTAGAAGTAATGCGATCGATTATGTTTGTAGAACAAGAAGCTGAGTTAACTCCAGGGGGGGTTTGTCCTAGAGTTTGGGTTGATGGCTTGTCGATTACCGGAGAGTAAATGAAAGGAATTATTTTAGCAGGCGGATCTGGAACACGCCTATATCCTGTAACGCGGGTTGTTTCCAAACAATTAATGCCAGTCTATGACAAGCCGATGATTTACTATCCGCTGTCTACCCTGATGCTAGCTGGCATACGAGAGATTCTGATAATTTCAACTCCTCAAGATCTCCCACTATTTCAGAAGCTGCTAGGTGACGGCAGTAAAATTGGGTTATCACTCTCCTATGCGGAACAGCCAAAACCAGACGGGTTAGCACAAGCTTTTATTATCGGTCGCCAATTTATCGGGAAAGACTCAGTAGCTTTAATACTAGGCGATAATATTTTCTACAGTGATGGCTTAAGCTATAAACTGCAAAAAGCTGCACGTCTCGACTCTGGTGGCGTTGTTTTTGGTTATTGGGTGAAAGACCCCCAAAGATATGGTGTGCTAGAATTCGATTCAGCAGGTAATCCTGTTGGGTTAGAAGAGAAACCAAAAATTCCCAAATCCAACTACGCCGTGACTGGTCTTTATTTCTACGATAACGATGTTGTGAAAATTGCCCAATCTTTGAAACCTTCTCCTCGTGGGGAACTAGAAATCACCGACGTTAACAAAGCTTACTTGCAGCAAGGTAAATTGCAAGTTGTTAAGTTAAGTCGAGGCGTAGCCTGGTTAGACACTGGCACCCATGAAAGCCTCTTGCAAGCCTCCGTATTTGTAGAAACCATCGAACAGCGACAAGGACTAAAAATTGCTTGTATAGAAGAAGTAGCCT
>JBARVL010000218.1:0-3074 GCA_049646245.1 Crinalium sp.
CCATGCTAAAGCTGCCAATGTAGATATCGTAAATAAGGGAATATCTAACTGTTGTGCTAAGGTACGGGCAGTAACTACACCAATACGAGTACCTGTAAATCCGCCAGGACCTTTTGCTACTGCAAGAAACCCTAAATCTGCCCAACTTTGAGGTGAGATAAAATCAAGTAAATACTGGTGAAAAACATTAGATAAATCTCTCCCCAAGTCCCATGATTGAGTGCGAGATTCACCAAAAAAATTGTTAATTGCTAAACCTAATTCAACACTGCTAGTGTGAATGCCTAAACCATATTTATTTGCAGCAAGGTTGTTACCCATTAATCACACCACCAAATTTTAATATTGTTCCAGCTAAGTAGGGGGAAATAAATAAAGATACAATAAATTCCCCTCCCAAAAATTCGGGGAGGGGCTGGGAGTGGGGTTAAAGGCATCGCCAAATAATTAAAATCTTAGAGATTTCCATAAGTAGGAATGGGACCAACACTGACGCGATTAAAAGTTGGCAAGTCAATTTTGCCAATATTACGGCTTCTGACAGCTAAACGATAGCTGACGCTACGCAATTCTGCATGAAGCTGACGGTTTTCTCGTTGCAGCATGGTCACTTTTTCTTTGAGCGGTACCATCCTTTCGGCAAATTTCTGGCGGTAAATTTGAGGCAATTCTTGAACTACTTGTTCTAGCATCCGACGGCGATCGCTCAATTCTTGCACAGATTGCCGTAATTGATGAATTTCGCCGTCACGCTCAGAAATTTGTTCTTGATAAAACGTTACTTGCTGCTCAACTTCTTGCAGTTGTTCCCGCAGCAGTTTAACTTCTGCTATTTGATGCTCAGAAACTTCTGGCTTGGGTATGAATGTAGCATTGCCCTTGACGAGTCGAAAGAGTTCTTGAGATAGCTGCTGTACTAGCTGATCTCGCATTTGTAACTCTTCTCGTAGACGAGCAACTTCTGATTGAAGCTTGGGTAGGGTTGGTGTTTCTGTTTTGGTCATAATAGCTCCAGCACTCCAGTCCAGTAATTTATAATCATTTAAATCACGGAAGGCGACACAAGGTCGGATTATCTAAAAATTACTCTTGCTGCTAATCTACCATCAAAAGCGTAATTAGCACCTGTCCTGTAAACCGCTTTGGGCGATCGCTATTATAAAAATTTAGGGATGTCAGCATTTTTAAGCTTTGGTGACTGGGGACTGGTGATGGGTGACTGGGAAAAACCCCTACTTCCTCAAGCCTTTTTTATTACTGAAACCATTGGTAATAAAGGCGCAGGATGTAGAGACGCGAAATTTCGCGTCTCTACGCTGATAGCTGATAGCTGACTGCTATCAAAGCTAAGGCTCAAAAACGATAGCTGTCCTGTAGTATTGATGTGAAATCGACAGGAAGTGGCATAAATGAGTACAGCCAGCAGTTCACAACAGATTAAGTTTGGCACCGACGGATGGCGCGGAATTATTGCCGATGACTTTACTTTTCCTAATGTTTGTAAAGTAACACGGGCGATCGCAAGTTATTTAGAAACAGCTTACTCGAAAGACAGACCTGTTTTAGTTGCCTACGATACCCGCTTTTTAGCTGATGAGTTTGCCCGTACTGCGGCTTCTGTACTGGCAGATTTAGGTTGGACGGTACTTGTTACGGATCGCGATTGCCCCACGCCTGTAATCGCTTACAATGCCCGTTTACTAAATTCTGCTGGGGCGCTGATGTTCACCGCCAGCCATAACCCAGCACCTTATTGTGGGATTAAATATATTCCTGACTACGCGGGACCTGCAACACCACAAATTACTGATACAATTGTTGCCAATATTGAAGGCGCAACGGATCAGCCTCCCAGTGGTAGCAATCTTGATAAAGTTTCCACTTTTGATCCTAAACCAGAGTACTTAAAATTTATTTACACTCTGATTGATGTTGAGCGGATCAAGAGTGCCAAGCTAAAGGTTAAATATGATGCGCTTTATTCTACTTCTCGCGGCTACCTGGATACTGTTTTAGAACACTGTGGCTGTGAGACAGAATCTTTCCACACCTACCGTGATGTATTATTTGGTGGGGGAATGCCAGAACCCAAGGGAGAACAACTAATTGAGTTAGTTGAAGCGGTGAAGAAAGATCATGCTGATATAGGTTTGGCGACGGATGGAGATAGCGATCGCTTTGGCATTGTTGATGAACAAGGTAATGTTCTCACACCTAATACAGTGTTGTTACTTTTAGCTCGTCACCTCAGCAAAAATAAAGGTAAGACAGGGGCAATTGTTCGCACCGTTGCTACTACTCACCTGCTAGATAATTTAGCTGGTAAGTACGGTTTGCAAATCTATGAAACTGCTGTAGGTTTCAAATACATTGGGGAGAAGATGCGCGAAACCCAAGTATTAATTGGTGGTGAAGAATCTGGCGGTTTAAGTGTAATTGGGCATATTCCCGAAAAAGATGGGATTTTGGCAGATATGCTAGTTGCAGAAGCGATCGCCTATGAAGGTAAACCATTAAGTCAGTTAGTTGCAGAAGCGATCGCGGAAGCTGATGGACCTCTCTACAACAATCGCCTCGATTTACACTTAGAGGATGCACATAAAGCTGCTGTGCTAGATTCTTTCACTAAAAACCCACCCGCAGAAATTGCAGGCATCAAAATCAACGAAGTAGGACGTAAGGACGGTATTAAACTTTACTTAGAAGAAGGAAGTTGGGTGCTGTTGCGTCCATCGGGTACTGAACCTTTGATGCGCGTCTACATGGAAACTAATACTCCTGAAAAATTGGCTCAAATTGCTCAATACATGGAAAGTATGATTGCTGATTTGAAACCAGTGGGAGTATAGCATTCAGCCGTCAGCATTCAGCCGTCAGCTTTAAAATTAGGGTTTAGCAGTTGGTAGTTTTTCTAGCTGTTAAACTTAAACCTGATAGCTAATCAATAAAAAGCTTAAGCTGATAGCTGACTGCTGATAGCTGATATAGCAATTTTCAGTCAAGTGAGGTACAAAGGTTGAAAAAATATTGTAGTGCGAGCATCTTGCTCGCTAGAGATTTTTAGCGAGCAAGAT
>JBARVL010000219.1:0-2246 GCA_049646245.1 Crinalium sp.
GGATTGCTCGATTTAGGAGGGCAACTAACCCCCTTACCTTATCCTAAACAAGAGGGTGAGCTAGTTAAATCTGGCATTTATAGCTTAGTACGCCATCCCATTTATAGCGGTGTGATCCTAGCAGCCATTAGCTGGGCAATCTTCCAGATGAGTTTCTCTCACCTGTTGGCAGCAGGTGTTTTATTTGTCTTTTTTGATATTAAGGCTAATCGCGAGGAAGCTTGGTTGAGCCAGAAGTATCCAGATTATCCAGAATATCGAGAAAAAGTGAAAAAGCTGATCCCAGGGCTGTATTGAGGGTCAATATCAAAAAAATAGCAATATTTAATACAACGGAGTCAAATCTTTACGATACAATTACCTGTTGGTGTGAGTAAGTAAAAATAACTAGCAAAAGATTAATGTCTACTCGTTCATTAACTCTGACCCGTCCTGCAACCTCTGTTGATAGTTCATCGTCCTTAAGTGATGTCTCTACCGCTTCAAGAGGTGATACCAGGATTATGCAGTTGACCAAGTGCCTATACCAGGCTGACCAACAAGCTAAGTTTTTACATTTACAGGCGGAAGTTGATGGTTTGTTGCAACAGCTACAGACCATCAAACAGCAACGCCCTGAGATTACAGAAGATGCCCCTAGCCGTCCAAACACCTAACTACTAAATATAGGCTCGTCATTAAACTTACCTTGGGCTGATAAAGTAGATGTAATTACCTTGTTACCAAAGGTAATTAAGACTATCTCAATGCCCAAATAAAAAAGTCAAACCACAACTACGGGCAACCCGCAAGGGTTATTTAAACCCAATAAACACGAAAAGTGCGGATTAGCAGTGTTAGCATCGACACATCAGCCTGCTTCTTAACTTGCCTAACAGCAGGTTTTTTATGTGGGAAGATTTAGCCTTTCTTTGTCAATAACATCTGGGAAACTTATTTTTCTTCATGACTATATCGCCAATTAAAGAAAAAGCCCTCAGCCCAATATCTTCTAAAACAGCTTCAAGGCTTCGTTTAAAAGATGTTGTGAAGACTTTGCCGCGTGAGGTTTTTCAACAAGATGCTCGCAAAGCTTGGACACAAGCTTTGCTCAATGTCTTAGCTGTAGGCTTGTGCTACTGGGGTTTGGCGATCGCTCCCTGGTTTTTATTACCGCCATTGTGGATACTAACTGGTACAGCCATTACTGGTTTTTTTGTAATTGCTCACGATTGTGGTCATCGTTCGTTTGCTAAACGTCGTTGGGTAAATGATTTAGTGGGTCATTTGTTTCTATTGCCACTAATTTATCCCTTTCACGGTTGGCGGATATTGCACAACTTCCACCATAAGCACACCAACCAACTTGATATAGACAACGCTTGGCAACCTTATAGACCAGAGGAGTACGAAAGTTCAAATACTCCGATTAAATTTATCTATAGCAAATTACGGGGTCGGTTTTGGTGGTTATCTTCTATTATCCACTGGGCAGGGCTGCACTTTAATTGGTCGAACTTTCAAGGTAAGCAAAGGGAACAAGTAAAGTTTTCAGCACTTGTAGTCATCGCTTTTGCCAGCATAGCTTTTCCCACCTTAATTGCTACTACTGGGATCTGGGGATTTGTCAAGTTTTGGCTCTTACCTTGGTTGGGATACCATTTCTGGATGAGTACCTTTACCATCGTTCACCACACCGCGCCAGATATTCCCTTTACTCCGGTTGAAAATTGGGATGAGGCGATCGCACAACTATCGGGAACTGTACACTGTGATTATCCTCGTTGGATAGAATTTCTTTGTCACGACATCAATGTTCACGTTCCCCATCACATCTCTACAGCAATTCCTTCCTATAACCTCCGCAAGGCTCATAGTAGTATCAAAGAAAACTGGGGAAATTATCTTTACGAAACCCGTTTCTCTTGGGATTTGATGAAGAAAATTACAGATCAGTGTCATTTGTATAGTCCCGAAAATTGCTATCAGTCTTTTGAGCAATTTGAACTAGCACGTCAATCAACAGTAAATAACAACTGATATGATTGACCTCCTAATTAACTAAGTTTCAAATTCAACCAGCAAGCTAGTAATTTGTACTAACTTGCTGGTTTAGTTTATAAAGATCAAAACTCTACTAAAAAAAATAATAAAAGTAAATAAAGAAATGCCTACTCCATGTCACATTCTTGTAGAAAATAATCCTGTAGTTATCTACGCCAGTCGCAATGGTTCTCCCGATAAAGTTTTGCCGATTCTTAACCAAT
>JBARVL010000220.1:0-5569 GCA_049646245.1 Crinalium sp.
ATGGCGATCGCACCAGCATAACGTCTATGATCGTTGCGTTCTTGCATCCAAATAGGTTTATCAGCACCATGCAAAATAACGTGCTGCTGTTCGGCGGTTAGATTCTTCCAAATAGTTTGCAACTCAAAGTTATAAGCTTGTCCAACACTATAAAGTAGTCCCAAATAGTAAGAATTATCTTTTTCTGCCCAAGGCACGATCGCACTATATACTGACGCTTCTGGATCGGGTACAATCAATTCTGGTGATATTGTCCGCAAATTACCCAACCCGTGACAACTCGGACAAGCGCCATAAGGAGAGTTAAAAGAAAATAATCTTGGCGAAAGTTCATCCATTACCGCCCCATGTTCGGGACAAGCAAAGTTTTCTGAAAATACTACTTCTTTGGTAATTTCCTGATAGTCATTATCGTTATTTGTAGCGGTTGCTGGATTATTGTCTGTAACCTTATTTTCGCCATGTTCTTGATATTTTAGAAAATCTGTGCTATTTTCTGAATACCGTAGTGTATTGGGTGAGGAGTCTGTCTGTACAGATGTATCGGGTATGACATCAATCACCGCAATTCCATTAGCATGACGCAAGCAAGTTGTGAGAGAATCGGTTAAACGCTCTTGTATACCAGGCTTTTTAACTAAGCGGTCAACTACGATTTCAATCGTGTGTGTATAGTTTTTATCTAGCTCGATATTTTCGGATAATTCATATACTACACCATCGACGCGCACGCGGACGAATCCTTCAGAAGCAAGGCTGGATAAGAGTTTTGCGTGAGTACCTTTTTTGCCACGTACTACAGGGGCTAAAAGTTGAAAGCGGGTGCGGTCGGGTAGTTCCATGATGCGATCGCACATTTCATCTATAGTTTGAGGTACGATAGAGCGATGGCATATCGGGCAATGAGGTACACCAGCGCGTCCGAATAATAGGCGGAGATAATCGTAAATCTCGGTGACAGTCCCAACTGTAGAGCGGGGGTTGTGGGACGTGGATTTTTGATCTATGGAGATAGCAGGACTTAAACCTTCGATCGCATCGACATCAGGTTTATTTAGTTGTCCTAAAAATTGTCGCGCGTATGCGCTGAGAGATTCAACGTAGCGGCGTTGTCCTTCTGCAAAGATGGTATCAAAGGCGAGGGAAGATTTACCGGAACCGGATACGCCTGTGAAGACAATTAAGCGATCGCGTGGTAGTTCTAGATCTATATTCTTTAAATTATGCTGTCTCGCACCCCGTATGCGGATAGTGTTTTCGTTGGGGTTGCTGGGGTGATGTCCGTTTGGGGAGGTTGTGATGTTGGAGATGTCGGCAGGATGAGGCATGAAGGCACATATTTATCTTTGATGATCTTAGCGTTTTTATTTTTAACGCAAAGGTCGCATAAAACCTAACCCCCTAACCCCCTTCCCTACAAGGGAAGGGGGGAATTTCAAAGCCCCTCCCCTACAAGGGGAGGGGTTTGGGGAGAGGTCACTCTATGAAGAAAGCCAACATAGTTCTAAGGAAGATTAAAGCTACAATGTACGCATAATTATATTAGTGTGTACGTCTTGATTAAGAAATATGAAAAGTGTTACACCAACAGAATTGAGAGGGAATCTTTATAATCTCCTAGATGAAGTTCTAAATACTGGTATTCCTCTTGAGATTGATCGCGGGGGAAGGCGTTTAAGAATTATTCCGGTGGTGGATAAGTTACAAAATTTGGTTTCTCGTCCTGATGTAATTTTAGGTGATCCAGATGAATTGGTGGAGATAAGTTGGGAGCAGGAGATCAAGTTTGATACTCATGTAGTGGTCTAAAACAAGTATTAAAAATAGGAAATTAACATTCTATTGCGATTATGAACATAAAAGTAGTGTTAGAACAAAGTGAGGAAGGCGGATACACTGTTTATGTTCCTTCACTTTCAGGCTGTATCAGTGAAGGTGAAACTATTGAAGAAGCGTTAGAAAATATTCAAGAGGCAATAGAACTTTATCTTGACCCGTTAGAAGATGAATTCCTCCTTGGAGCTTGAGCAACATCAGGATCTAAGAGAACCAAATTTGTTCCTGCTCGATATCTTTCAATATACTTGCCTTTTACGCCTCCGGTCATTTTGGAAAAGTCGTATTCGGATCGTAGTTCGTCTTCTAGTTCGTTAACTTCCTTCCTCATAAAATCTCCTTCTTTCAATAAACCTTCCTTTACCAAATCCCCTAATTTTAATTAGGAGGATTTCCCTATTGCAATAGTGCCTGTTCCCTGTTCCCTTTTAAAAACCTACTTCGGCATCCGCCAGATTTTAATCGTATTGTCTGCACTACCACTTACTATTGTCTGCCCATCCGAGCTAATGGCGACGGAATAAACCGAGCCGGAATGTCCTTTGAGGGTGCGTATCTCTTGCCCGGTGGAGAGATTCCAGATTTTAATCGTGTTGTCCCAACTGCCACTAGCTAAAGTCTGCCCATCCGGGCTAATGGCGACGGAATGAACCGTGCGGGAATGTCCCGTGAGGGTGCGTATCTCTTGTCCAGTAGAGAGATTCCAGATTTTAATCGTGTTGTCGGCACTGCCACTAGCTAAAGTCTGCCCATCCGGGCTAATGGCGACGGAATTAACCGGGTAGGAATGTCCCGTGAGGGTGCGTATCTCTTGTCCAGTAGAGAGATTCCAGATTTTGATAGTGTTGTCGTCACTACCACTTGCTAAAGTCTTCCCATCCGGGCTAATGGCGACGGAATTAACCGAGTTGTCATGTCCCGTGAGGGTGCGTCTTTCTTGCCCAGTCGATAGATTCCAGATTTTGATAGTGTTGTCGTCACTACCACTTGCTAAAGTCTTCCCATCCGGGCTAATGGCGACGGAAAAAACGAAGACGGAATCTCCCGCGAGGATGCGTTTTTCTTGCCCGGTGTAGAACTCCCAGATTTTAGGCGTGTTGTCGGCACTGCCACTAGCCGTGAGGGTGCGTCTTTCTTGCCCGGTGGAGAGATTCCAGATTTTGATCGTCTTGTCTGTACTGCTACTAGCTAAAGTCCGACCATCCGGGCTAATGGCGACAGACCAAACCGGGTAGGAATGTTTCGTGAGGGTGCGTCTTTCTTGCCCAGTGGAGAGATTCCAGATTATGATAGTGTTGTCCCAACTGCCACTAGCTAAAGTTTGCCCATCCGGGCTAATGGCGACAGACAAAACCGAGTCGGAATGTCCCGTGAGGGTAGCTTTGAGAAAAGATGAGGAATTTAGTACAGAAATTGGATCTGCACCAAATGTGTTTTGATAATATATCCATCCTCCTCCCAAAATTATTAAGAAATATGCGCCACATACTAAAACCCACTCATCACGCTTGAGCTTATAATGTTTGCGGGGCGGTAGAGGTGTTACTGATGGCGATGCAGGACTTGTGGGAGGTAAACTCGGTGCTGGCGACAGAGGTACAGGTACAGTTGGGGGTATATTTTGCTGTGGCGGCGATAGTTGAGGCGGCGAAACTACTGTAGTAGATACCTTTGGCGGCGCTGGTGGTTGACGATTCAAATCCGCTAAAACTTCTGATGCAGACTGATAACGCTGTTTATAATCTTCCCGCAACAACTTATCCAGAATACGCCCCAATTTCTGACTCACAGGTTGTCGCAAATGCTGTCGCCAACTTTGCACCCAACCATAAGCTTGTGTCTTCCAAAGTTCCCAAGGATGAATCTCTGTCAGCAGATGAAAGCAAGTTGCACCCAAACTATATAAATCACTACTTGGATACGCTTCACCCCCCTGCATTTGTTCCATCGGCACATACCCAAAAGAACCAATCGTCGTTCCAGGTTTTGCCGTCGCCGTCGCCGTCAACTGCTTAGACGCGCCAAAATCAATCAGTACCACCTTGCCATCACTGCGACGACGAATAATATTCTCTGGTTTAATATCTCGGTGAATAACTTTCTGTTGATGGACAACTTTGAGGATATTTAACAAATCGAGTAATAATTCTCGAATCTTTTGCTCGTTAAAAGTCCCCTGCTGTTCCAACTCATCTAATAAATTTTGTCCTTCAATATACTGCTGCACCAAATACAAGCGTTGATCTTGTTCAAAATATGCCAACAGCGAGGGAATTTGTGGATGTTCCCCTAATTGTTGCAGTCGCCTTGCTTCTTCTTCAAATAAACGAGTCGCTACCTGGAGTCCCGCAGTTCCCTGTACATTTGGTGCAAATTGTTTAATTACGCAGATCTCATTAAACCTTTCAATATCTTCAGCTAAATAAGTTTTACTAAATCCGCCGCCACCCAAAGCCTGAATTGGACGATAGCGCCGCAGCATTACCAACCCGATACCGCAGTTGACGCAAAAGTTTGTGCCGTCAGCGTTGGGCGGATTGTGGCATTGGGGATTAAGGCAACAGATCATAACTGGGCATCTGCCAGAGGTTAGAACTATGATAGCGGACGCGATCGACCTTCTCATGGTGGCGATCGCTGCTTCTTAAAAACTCAAATAGTATGAGCGATACTGCTTTATCTTTAACTAAGCCTTACTTGCGATCGCACTACTAAAACTACTCACAGCTTCAGAAAATTGCTGATTTCTCTCCATTAAAGCCATGTGTCCACCTGGTTTTAATGTCACCAATTCCGCATTAGGTATTTCTGCTTGCATACGTGCGCTAGTTTCAGGAAGAACTGCAATATCTGACTTACCCGTAACAACTAGCACCGGAACATTAATAGTTTTTAGTGTTTCTGTTTCTTGTAATTTAAACATTGCTAAAGTGCCACGCGCTAACACTCCAGGTTCACCCAAAGTAGATAAGAAAGCCGCGAAATTTAGTTGACCGCGAGTTTCTTTACCTGTAAATCCCGATAACTCTACACTAATATATAGTGAACCATTAAAATAACTCAGCCAAGTCATTGCCCAAAAAATCGGGGATAAGAAAATAGTCAGGTATAAAATAGGTTCAAGCACTGGCTTTTGCAAAGCAGTTACTAAACCATTAAAAATACAAGTTTTGACTGGATTAATATAACTGGTATCTACAAGAATCAAACCAGCAACTCGACTTCCTAAAAGTTCAGGAAATAGCCGAGAAAATGTCAGCGTAATCATACCGCCCATACTATGTCCCAGTAAAATAACAGGTTTATCCCCAGCTATGGAAACAACTGCTTCTAAATCACGCGCATATTTTTCTAGAGAATAATCGTTATTTTTAGGTCTTTTCGATTTCCCTAAACCTGGTAAATCCCAAACAATTACTCGGAAGCGATCGCTCAATTGTTTTTTAGCATAATACCAAACAGTACTATTAGGTCCCCAACCGTGTGAAAAAATAATTGGTTGTCCATCTTCAGGTCCATAAAACTCTACGTGCAATTCACTACCATCAGGTCTTTGTATGCGCTGTACAGTACCAGTACGCAGAAAACTTGGTTCATCATTTCCTCGGCGGTGAAATAATAGCGGAATAATAAAACGACCGCCAAAAGACCACAAAACTAACGCCAGTCCACCTAACAAGTAGGATATTCCTATTAGTTCCCCTTCGTAGTATTCATAAAGAATGTATACACC
>JBARVL010000221.1:0-4676 GCA_049646245.1 Crinalium sp.
TATCAGATACTTGGTGGCAACATAAAGATGTTGGACATAACGACGAAGCTAAAAAACAAATAAAGGCTTTATTTCCTGAAGCATCGCAATCATTTGATACACCAAAACCAACTAGATTAATTAAACGTATTATTGAAATAGCTACAAATACTGATTCAAATGATATTGTACTTGATTTTTTTGCTGGTTCATCTACAACTGCCCATGCTGTATTAGAACTTAATCACGAAGATAGTGGCGAACGTAGGTTTATTATGGTTCAACTACCACAAAAAACTGATAATCCGCAGTTGCCAACTATTGCCGATATTGGGAAAGAACGTATTAGACGTGCTATTCAAAAAATCAAAGATTCAGATAACGGAAAACTACCACTCCAAAATCGAGAAACGCCAGAAGATTTAGGTTTTAAAGTTTTTAAACTTGCTCAATCAAATTATCGACAGTGGGAAGAATTACCAGCAGACACGGAACCAGAAACGTACATTCAGCAACTAGAACTTTTTTCAGATCCATTATTAGATAATTGGCAACCAGAAGATGTACTTTATGAAGTTATCTTAAAAGAAGGTTACAGCCTAACATCTAGCATTGAGCAAATAGCAGAACTTACCGAATCTACTATCTATAAAGTCACAGATGAAGATAAAGGGCAGCACTTTTATATTACTCTGGATCATCACTTCCATTTTGAAACAGCCAGAAAGTTAAAACTAACTAAAGATGACTTATTAATTTGCCGTGACATAGCAATAGATGACACAACAGCCGCTAATTTAGTTTTGCAATGCCGTTTAAAAACCATTTAATAGAGGTAGCAGATGGAATTTAAATTTGATGCTAACCAAGAATACCAAACTGCTGCTATTGAAGCGGTTGCTAATTTGTTAGAAGGTCAACATCGGATTGAATTAGACTTTAACTTAATTTTACAATGGGGTTCTGCTACGGTAATGAACCGCCTTGATTTAGATGAATCAGCCTTATTAGCAAATTTACAAACAGTCCAACAAAAAAACGGTATATTACCGGATGAAAGACTGCAATGTATAGAAGAAACAATCGAAACAGCCAGAAGTCGCCGTCAAGTTAGCTTTGCTAATTTTTCTGTTGAAATGGAGACTGGTACAGGTAAAACTTATGTTTATTTACGCACTGCTTTAGAACTATTCAAACGCTATGGGTTGCGTAAGTTTATCGTCGTTGTCCCTTCTGTTGCTGTCAGAGAAGGAGTTTTAAAAACTTTAAAAATTACGGAAAGACATTTAAAAGAAATTTATAGTAATCCATCTTATCGTTATTACATCTACGACTCGGCTAACCTTTCCCAAGTGCGTCAATTTGCACTGTCTGATGGGATAGAAATCATGGTAATGACAATTGATGCTTTTAATAAGGCAGCTAATGTAATTCGTCAAAGCACAGATAAATTAATGGGCGAAACTCCCTTGCATTTAGTTCAATCAGCCCGCCCTATTTTAATCTTAGATGAGCCGCAAAATATGGAAAGTGAAAAAAGCATTGCGGCTTTAGCATCTCTCAATCCTTTATTTATCCTGCGTTATAGTGCTACTCATCGCAACCCTTATAATTTAGTTTATCGCCTAACTCCTTTTGATGCCTATCGTCAAGGTTTAGTAAAACGTATTGAAGTTGCTTCAGTTGTTAAAGAAAATGATTTTAATCAAGTATTTTTGCGATTAGACAGTATTTCTAGCAAAAAGAATACTATTACTGCTAAAATTGCAGTTCATCAATTACAAAAAACTGGCACAATTAAAGAAAAGGTAATTACAGTAAAACCTGGAAATTCTTTAGCAGAAAAAACAAATCGTCCTGAATATGCCGGATTTGATATAGAGGAAATTAACCCTGGTTCTCAGACTGTATTATTTACTAACAACTTAGAAATTAGTATAGGTGAATCTCAGGGAGCAGATAAAGAAGCAATATTTGCATCTCAAATTCGCTACACAGTTGAGGAGCATTTTCGCAAGCAAAGGCGGTTTAAGAATCAAGGCATAAAAGTTATCTCCTTATTTTTTATAGATAGAGTGGCTAATTATCAAACAGAAAATGGTGAATCTGGAATTATTCGCAATTTATTTAATCAAGCTTTTGAAGAATTAAAACTAAATTATCCTGACTGGCAAAATTATCACCCTACACAAGTACAAGCAGCATATTTTGCTCAAAAGAAGAAAGGCGGAGAGATTATATTTGAAGATAGCACAACTGGTGCAGCTAAAAAAGATGAAGAAGCATACAATTTAATTATGAAGGATAAGGAGCGATTATTATCTTTAGATGAACCTGTAGCTTTTATTTTTTCCCATTCAGCTTTACGGGAAGGATGGGATAATCCAAACGTTTTTCAAATTTGTACTCTGAATCAAACAACATCAGAAGCGAAGAAGCGTCAAGAAATTGGTAGAGGAGTACGTTTAGCAGTCAATCAACAAGGTAGTCGCCTGCGAGATGAAAAAGTCAATATTCTGACAGTTGTTGCTAATGAAAGCTATGAAAAATATGTAGCAACGCTACAGCAAGAAATTGAAAATGAATATGGTAAGGAAGGTTTACCACCTAAACCAGCAAATGCGCGGGAACGAGGAATAGCGAAGTTACGCAAACAATATTTGCTTAAACCTGAATTTCAACAACTATGGGAAAAGATTAAACATAAAACTCGCTATGCAGTGCAAATTAATACAGAAAAGCTAATTGATGAAGTTATTAATGAATTAGAGGAAAAAACAATTACCCCACCTCGCGTTACTATAACTAAAGCCAGGGTAGAGGTAGGTAATGAAGATGTCATTGCTGCTATGCAAATAACCTCTACTAAAACAGTGATGAGCCAGGAGAGGAAAAAATATTTACCTAATTTAATTTCTATTTTTGTGAATTTGCTCTTAAATACTAGCCCACCTGTATCTTTAAGCCGCCGCACATTGTTAAGAATATTTCAAAATTTTACTAGAAAAGAGGAGGCGATCGCAAACCCCTACGAATTCGCTACAATAACAGTACAAATTATTAAGAATAAGTTAGCAGATCATTTAGTTAATGGTATCCAGTACCAAAAGATAGATGATTGGTATGAAATGACTCAATTTCAAGATGAAATTGAAACATGGAAAGAATATTTAATTCCAGCAAATCGTTCTGTTTATGACCATGTTGTGATTGATAGCCAAGCAGAGGATATTCATACCAGTATTGAAGGTAGATTTGTAGCAGACTTAGAAAAGCGAGATGATGTAAAGCTATTTGTTAAATTACCAAACTGGTTCACTGTCCCTACGCCTGTGGGTGAATATAATCCAGATTGGGCAATTGTGATGGAAGACAGAGATGAACATGGAGAAGCACTAGGTACGCTTCTTTACCTTGTCCGTGAAACAAAAAGCACAACTAATTTAGATCAACTACGCCCTGATGAACGTCGCAAAATTTTGTGCGGACAAAAGCATTTTAATGAGGCGTTAGGAGGAAATTATTGCTTAGTCACTAGCACTGGAGAACTACCTTAAGGTTAGTTTTTGTTCAGAGAAAGATTTATGCGATCGCACTAACATAATAATTTCAAAATATTCGTTAATTAACAAACTTTATTCCTCTCAGTTGCTCTAGTTCTCCCCGCAAACTTTGCAGCATCCAAGATTCCCCGATCCACTCGTCAAACTCCATGTCTAGCCTATGTTACAGTTCGTCATTTTCAAAGCGGCGCAGAAACTCTTCTGTAGATAACTGATACTTATTCTCAAATTCCTTCAGGCGTTCTTGTGTGCGGTTAATACCATCTTCAAGCGATCGCAATTTTTGCATCACTACTTCCTCAATCAACTGTCTTAGTGACTCTGGATGCTCACAAATAATTTTTAACTCACCCATATCACCCTCTCAATTAAATGTTTACTGGGTGGTATTACCCACCCATTTCTATTAAGCACTAAAGTATTTAGCGACTGGGTGATAAGCGATAATTGCAGTTGTCGATTGTTCAGGATACAACTGTTCGCTTTCATCCATGTGAAGATTAATACGGTTTACGGCAGTGGGCGCTGGCGTACCTGTGTACGTTCCACAACTGTAAACCTTTTTTCCACAGATAAACCCTCCAAATTTAATATGCGAAGTAAGTCTTCTGCTGGTTCGTTTGGCGTTAAAGGTGTATATCGAAAATAAATAACACCCTTTGGGGATGGCATTCGTAGTCTGTAAATTAATTCGCCATAGTCTCTATCAAAAGTTAGGATAATTCGTTCTTCATTGACAGCTAGTGTTAACACCTCTATATCAGAAATTCCAGGCGAATTTTCCGTTATAGAGGCAATATCATAACCAACCTCTCGCAGACTACGAACGCTTGTGAGAGGGAAATTCTCATTTGCTAGAAAGCGCATTAGCCTGCCTGAGAGACAATTGGTAATGTATATAAAGCCTCATCGCGCATACATTCAGCTACAAAGGCGAAGACTGCTCTTAAGGCTTCCGGTGTCAGTGTAGGATAGTTTTCTAAAACTTGTTGCTGCGTCCATCCAGCAGCAAACAAACTTAACAAAAACTCCACTGACAACCGAGTACCCTTAACAGTCGGCTTACCTAAAAGTATTTGTGGATCTGAATGAATGTATTGTTGCCAATCCATTGTTCTAAGCACTAAAGTATTT
>JBARVL010000222.1:0-9831 GCA_049646245.1 Crinalium sp.
GCGTTGCTAAGTTCTCACCTTGGCTAATTGCTGGGATGATATTTGCTGGAGGAATTTTATTAGGAAGTTCTTACTTGGCTTTCCTACAAGGTTGGTGGATACCTGTGGTTCCTCCGGCGATCGCTCTTGTCGGATCTGCGGCTGTGATCACAATTTATATAGCGCGAACCGCAGGAGAAATTCGCAAAACATTTGGTCGTTATTTAAGCGATGAAGTTGTTGCTAATTTACTTGAGACTCCTGAAGGTTTGAAATTAGGAGGAGAAAGACGGAAGTTAACAATTTTAATGTCCGATCTCAGAGGATTTTCTGCTGTATCTGAAAGGTTAAAACCAGAGAATGTTGTGGCATTCTTAAACATTTATCTGGGGATCATGGCAGATATAATTACTGAGTTTAACGGCACTATTGATGAGTTTATTGGTGATGCCATTTTGGTAATTTTTGGTGCGCCAACTCAGCGATCAGATGATGCTCAAAGGGCTGTAGCTTGTGCAGTGGCTATGCAGTTAGCTATGGACAGAGTAAATCAAGAAATTCAACATTTAGGTATGCCTAAATTAGAAATGGGTATTGGTATTAATACTGGTGAAGTGGTAGTCGGTAATATTGGTTCACAAAAACGCGCCAAATATGGTGTTGTTGGTAGTCACGTTAATTTAACAGGTAGGGTTGAGTCTTATACTGTAGGTGGACAAATCTTAGTTTCTGAATACACGGTGAAAGATGCAGGAGATATATTCAGAATTGATGGAGAAATGAAGGTAGAACCGAAGGGTATTAAAGAGCCGATTACACTTTATGATATCGGCGGTGTTAACGGAAATTACAATATATTTCTACCCGCAGAAGAAGATAATTTTTGTACACTTAAGGAAGCTGTACCGCTCAAGTATACGGTTTTAGATGGTAAGCACGTTGTCGGGACTTTATTTGAAGGAAGTTTTATTAAAGTATCAGCTAATGGGGCTGAGATCAAATCGGAAAATCATTTAAATCCTTTAAGTAACATAAAAATCAAAGTATTATCAGTAGCGAACGATCTTAATGAATTTGGCGATCTTTACGCTAAGGTGACAGCAAAAAAAACAGATAGCGATCAAGTTTTTAGTATTCGTTTTACTTCTATCCCACCAGATGTGGAAGCTTTTATAGATAAGTGGCTGGCTAAGAGTAGCTGAAATATTTGTCATTAAGTTCAACAAATGGTTGCAGAAGTATTGTTATTTAGCCAATGTTTAAATGGAGATTCAAAATACTTATTTCCTGCATTCAATCTGAGAGTTGATGGCTGACAGCTTAATACTTTTCTTTAATTTTCTTGATTTTTTCTAAAAATTCAGCACCTTGTTCAGGATTAACCATTGCTACAAAATTAGCAAACCCTTGAATTGAGGCAAGTAAATTTGAAGAATTGCCCCAAGTTTTACCTTCTAAGCCATCTTTTTCAATTTGAAACAAGGTAGCGCGGAAACGCTTTAAAGTTTTATTAGAAATATTGGGCTTACTATTAACTACTACGCCAGTCTTTCTTGAAGTGCTTGCTTGCGGAGTGCTTTTTCGTTATTAAGTTGGCGGTTTTGCTGCCAAAGTTCACTTAATTCTCGCTGTAATTCGCTTCTACGTCTAATTTCGTCTGCTGGATCTTCGGGTATTTCACCTTGAGCAGACCAAAATCCGTAGCGAATCATTTCTTCAAGAATAAATTCTTCTCTACCAAGTTGGCGAATGCGATCGTATAGTTCTTGGCGGGTTCTGGGTTGATCAGACATATCTTTGCTGATAGGAAACCAGGATATATGCTTGATGGTAGCAGAGTATTATGGCGATGATGTGCGATCGCGCCTTTTATACTACTGCCAAAAAAATATTGCCTACTACGCGCCTAAGTTTAAGGTTTCTTTAATTGCCGTTACAAAATTGGTGACAAGCTCTAAACTTTAGCCAAGTATTGCTTTACTGAGATTAATGATGTGATCAAATTCTATGCTTACTCGTGTTCTCGGTTTGGCTATTGGACTACTCTCATTTACTGCTACAGCGCAGGCTCAAATTTTCTCTATCCCCGAAGGCACAGAGGGTTTAAGTGCGATCGCAGGTAAGATTACTGGCGTAGAGCAGCGACGTATCCCTTTAGGTGATGCTGTTACAGGTTCGGAAACTCGCGTAAATCTGCAATTTACTTTAGCAGGTTGTCTCGACAAGTTGATGCCATTAGTATCGTATTCTCAGATTAAAAATCAGCGTGTTACCTTCTATGTGACTGCTTTGAATGCTCACAATGAAGCTTCTAAAAGGGCAAGGTGTATTGCTATACCTCAAGCTTCAGCACAGGTAAAGGTTCCAGGTGTGTTTTCACGTAATCAAGTTAAGGTTGTCTTTTTGGGACAACCTCAAAATAAAACAGTTACTCCACAAAATTAAGCTCTCAACAGAGGAATATAAATCTTCACAAAATAGTTTTATATTCAATCTATAATGCAGCTTTTTTTAAGGGATCTAAATATTTCAGGTTGTAGTTTCGGCGCAAAAATTAAAAATTACGCACAGTAAATAGTTGGTTGCCCCTTCGTAAACCCCTCTGGACTAGACTGCTCAACTCAAGCGGTCTCGGTAGCTACTGCTCATTAAGTTCATGGAAGTCAAACCGTAATAGCAGTAGCTACCGAAAGACCGCACAGTCAAGAGTAGGCTAGTGATGTGTGTATAGACTAAGCGCAAGGACAGCGATCCACTGTCCAGATTGCAAGGCTGTTTACCAAACTAATTTACTGTGCGTAATTAAATTATCTAAGTTGACGAGCGTGTTGCAGACGCAGCGCCAGAATGTGTTCGCATGGTCCCTTGTACAGCTTATTTTGCTGATGCCAATTACAATTACATTCTGCTTCTATTATACGCTCATCTGCGTCTATTGTCAAGGAGGGATTGAAGGATTTACCTTTTTCTCTAATATTGCCTTGGAGTGCGATCGCACCCGCAGTATCATTACTAGATGATGTAACTTGCACTGCATTTGCACTCAAGAAGCGGGTGGCGTTTTCTTCCCGTTCGTTAGCAAAGCGTAAACGTTCCATTGGTAAAGGTTCGCGGGTAAGTTCGCGCACACGGTAAACTTGTTTATTCAAGTCATAAATTGCTCGTCCTGCCTGAGTATAAGCACTTAACGCACCTAGTACGGCTGTGCGGCTAAGATTTAAGCGTTGTGCCAAACTATCTGGAGTTTCTAGCCAATTTTCTCGCAGTGCGTCAAAGATAATTTTTTGCGTCCACTCGTCTACATCAGCGCGGGGAGCCATTAAATCAAAGTTACCAGATTGCGCCCAATCATTAGCTGTCCATCCTGATAAACCTAAAGTAAAAGACATATCGCCTAAGTCAGCGACATAAAATGAAGGCATACCAGTTCCAAGTAGGTGAACGGTAAACTTTTTCGCAACAGGGATAAGTCGTTCAAGGATGTGGAGGCGACGACGACCCCAAACACGGATTTGTTGTTCTTGAGTGCCAGTATAAGGGGAACGATTACATACTACTTCAGTACCCCAAGGGTCAAATATTACTCTGACTGGTTCGCCAGGTTGAAGAATATAGCGCATACTGCGCGGGGATTGTTTTTCTTTGTGACGACGCAGGATAAAACATAAGTTGTGTATATCCATTGGATGCAAGTCAAACCGCACTGCTGGTAATGACATAGCGGAACTCACTTGCAAAAATCCTCTTACCCAGCTATCGGGTAAGTCTATTTTGACTTCCTTGTAAGCTTCTTCGTTAGTAGTTGTAACTTCAAATCCAGATGGGTCAACTTCTAATTTAGTCGTTTTGTAGCTACGGATTTTTTGAAATTCGTCATAAAGTGCTGCGGAATAATCTACGTTAGTTGTCCCGCAAGCAAATTCGTTAATATTTTTAAATACTTCGTAGCTTGCACCAAGACGACCATAGCTAGATTCATCGACGCTGAAGCATTCAAAAAATACTTCGTCGGGGTGAACGGTAATTACGGGGTCAAAGACAAAATAAAAGTCTAGTTGTTTTTCCCAGACGTATTTGCGAAAGCGTTCTCTAGCGTCGTAATAAGGTTTTAGGCGTTGATAACTCTTTTGGTTGAGAGTGTTTAATTCGGCTTGAATTTCTTTGATGCCGTTAGCAACTTCTTCACGTTGAACTGATAGGAGTTGCCTGTCTATTTCTTCTTGTTTGCCGCGCCATTCTTTGTAAGCGGTTTTGTCTTTGGGTTGGAAGCGCATATCGGAAACAACAACGTCGTGTAAGGCGCTGATTGCTTCTCTAAATGCTACGTTTTGACGCAGTTCGCCGATAAAATATGTGGGTGGGCGTTTGAGGTCGGGGGAGAAGGACATTTGGGTGTTATTGCCCTGCTCAATTACTCCTGTGTTGCTTTTGTAGGCGTAGTTGAATTCCATATTTTTTTGGGGAGGAATGGGTGGTTTTTTTAACGCAAAGGGCGCAAAGGGAAGCGCAAAGGGCGCAAAGGTTTATAAGAATTTATAGGCGTAGTTGAATTCCATAGTTTAACTGTTGGATGAATGGGTGGTTTTTTTAACGCAAAGGGCGCAAAGGTGAGCGCAAAGGGCGCAAAGGTATTTATACATATTGCCAAAATCAATAATTATATCTGTGTTCATCTGTGTTTATCTGTGGTTAATTTATCTTCAATTTACTAACGCCAGATGTCTACTAGCTTGATTTGAAGGGGAAGTGATATGTGGGGATATTGTTGTTTGATTTTCAGCATTGTTTGAATTGCTTTTGCTTTATCTGCTATGGCAATGGTGACAGATTGGCGGGTCATTATTTCTGCGACTATTTGGGCGGCGGTTTCGCTTTTTTGGGCTTCGGTAGCTAAGAAGTTAAAGATGCGTTGTTTGGCTACATGACTGCGATTAATTTGTGATAGTATGGTAATAAAATAGGGGGTTAGTTGTTGTAGTCTTTCGGGATGATTGGCAGCATAGTTTTCTAGGTAGTTACTGGCGAATAACTGCATATCTGCGCTCGGATGTTCGCTAAATTTTAAGAGGTAATCTTGTCCGTAATTTGCTTGAAAGTTGCGGGTAACTAAATTGCGTCCAAATTGGCGAACATCTTCGCGAATACTGTCACAGATACTTATCATTACTTCAGGTGTCCATTCTTGGTGAGAAAATTCACTAAATAGGTTTCGGGAAAATTCTCTGGTGTCTTCCCATTTAGATTCCAGTATTCTCACTGCTGATAGTAATTCTTGTGAGTTAGTGCGAATATTATCTAGTCGCTGTAAAAACATTTTCCTAGCTGCTTGACGCACTGATAAAATTTCGTGGTTAGCAAGCTTAACAATGTCTGAAGTAGTGAATTCTTGTAAGAAACGAGTACTATTTTCTGTTAATATTACTCCACCTAGTTCTTTTGCTGCTGAAGATTGAGCGTTGAGTAATTTTATCGCTGTCTGTTTGGAAATATCCGACATCCACCCTGACAATGATTGTAGTAAGCGTACTACATCTGTGTGAATTCCTTCGTACTTTTCTTTACGGATTAATACGTTAATTAGCTGTGTGGCTAGTTGTGTGGCAAAATTGGGATGTGCGATCGCTAATCGTTGAATTACTGGACGAATAGCACTACGCATATCTGCTAACTGGTTAGTTAACATCGCTACTAGCAATTCATAGCGACTTAGTAGCATTTCTTCTGGTAATTGACTGAAGATACTAACGCCAATATTACGCACTGCTTCATAAGGTGAATTGAGCAATGATTCGATTAATTCTGAAGGTAAATCAATTGCTTGAGTTTCATGGTTGAGTAAGATACGTGCGCCTATCTCTTGCACTTCTGGTAATGGATGTGCTAATAAGTCAAGAATTATAGCAAATCCTAGATGACGCAGTTGAGGTGTAAAGCTAATTAGTAAGGTTTCGCCAATTTCTTTAGCTATTTCTCCATTCCCTGTGGTAGATTCAAGTGCTAATAAAGCAGTAATTATTCGTCCAATTAATACTTTTGCGGTTGTTTCTTTAATAATAGAGTAACTTAACAACCTTCGCGCAAAGCTACGAGTGTCGGGGTAGTGACTGGTGACTAAATTAGCAATAAAGTTACTGTCTTCTAAAAATTGCTCCCTTTGCGCTTCTATCCATTGATATGCTAAGTTACGTCCTAACTCGGAACAGCAGTTAATTAAAGCAAAGATTACTTCTAAGTTCGGATTTGCTGGTTGATATTTTTCTCTGACTAATTCAACCCCAAGTTCTACCGTAACTGGGTAAGGTTGATTAATCAGTTTAATAATTGTAGTAAGATCTATTTCAGTGAGAAAGCTCTGACAAGCACGTATAGCTTTAACGGCAAAATGATGTACGGGACGGCAATTACTTTCTAATAATAACTGTAAAAGTGCTTGTGGATGTTGCTGCCAAAGTTCGGGAAAAGCTTCTTCTCTTGCTTCGGGTTCTGCATCTCCTGGTTTATAAGATTCTACACAACGCCAAGCTTTAGAATTAGGCATTAAAATATAGCGCGGGCTATTTTCGTAGAGTATATGATTAAAGGTTCGATAGCCAGCGAAAGTATCCCAGTTACGGGCAAAATAATTGCGGCTCCAGTTAGAGGGATTCCAGGTAAAAAATGTACTTTTTCTAGCTGGTTTAGCATCTTGATCTGAATATTGTAGTAAAATACTAACAGCTAACTTGATATAATCTGGCTCTTTTTCTTCTCCTAACTGCTTAAGCGTGCGCCATAAACGCCTGAGTAAGTATTCACGAGTTTTATTACTATAAGCTACTTGCGCTTGTTCCCCCTGAATTGCTGCTTGATATTCAGGATTTTCTGAGCGGTCATATTGGCGAGTGGTTGGGTTATATGTATGGTTATACTTACTTAAATACCTACCATAATTACCGTCTTCTATCCTAATAGGATAACCATTTGGGTAATACATCGCCTTTTCATTTTCAAATCTATATGTCAGAATGCTAAATACTTCTGCATCATGTCGATATTCTGCCATTTTAAAAATATGGCGGATATACTTAAAATAGTTAGGTTTAAATGGTGCAGTTTTTAAAATTTCTATTAAAGCTGGGCGGACATATTGATTATCAATTCGATAGATAGTATCAAGGACAGTAAAGTGTTGATAATTGCCGTTATTGAGATAAGCGCGTAAAGTTGTTGTAAAATCTTCAGCAGAACCATCACGTGCTAGATTTTTTAGCTGTTCTGGTAGCATCTCAATCATCTCAGATTGTAAGTCTAAGCGTGTCCGATTGTCGGATAATTTTAAGATGGCTTCAAATGCAATACGACTGACAAATTCTGGAGTTCTTGAATTTTGATATAGTTTTATTAATTCGGAAATTGCTTTTTTACCACCACACCATCCTAGCGCCCAAGCTATACAATAATCTTGTAGTGCATCGCCAGTACCGAGCAATTTAATTAAATGTGGTGTTGCTTCACTGATTTTTAGTTCGCCAGCACGCCAAATAACCCTAGATAAATTCCATTTGCTATCATTTGGGTTAGCTAGATGCTGCAAAATTGCTGAGGTGCGTGTTTGACTATTAGCTGGTTGCTTGGATGAGTCAATTGGTGGAGGTGTGGGGTTAGTGCTAGTTACGGGTGCGGTGATATCTTGATAACCACTTTTGATTTTTGAGTTAACTAGCTTGTCAAATATTGGCTGCGCTTGTAGTAAGGAAACAGCTTCAACAGTTTTGGAACCTTCTTTTAAGTTACTACCACGTCGCCCGTAGCGGAAATTGACTATGTAAGAATTTTCGCCTAGTTGACACAAATCAACTTCGTATATTTTATCTGAAGTTCCTTCTTGATAAGAAAGTGTAGTTCTTTTAATGAGTTTCATAATAGTTACAGCACTTTATATTTAAGTGTAGTACACCCCTCCCCAACCCTCCCCTTATTAAGGGGAGGGAGCAAGAAAAATTTATAGTTAATATTTCTTAAATATGGTGTCTGCTATCTATCGGTAGAGGGGCGATTTGAGATTAAATGTATATAGCGTGAATAGAAAACTTGTATGAAGCAAATTTTGGTAGTGGATGATTCGGCAACGATGCGACGAATGGTGATGGCATCTTTGCGTGAGTTAACTCACGTAAGTTTTGATGAAGCGAGTAGTGGGTTAGAAGCGATCGAACATTTAGCAATGTCATCTATAGATTTAATGATTTTAGATCTAAATATGCCAGATATGCACGGTTTGGAGGTGCTGAAGTTTGTGAGGGGACATGAAAAATATCAAACGATCCCAATTATTATACTAACTACTAGGGGGGATGAATCAAGTCGAGGAGCCGCGATCGCAGCAGGTGCTTCACGTTACTTAACAAAACCTTTTGAGCCTGGTAAACTAGCTGAACAAGCTAACAATTTATTGAATAATCTGCAAATGTAATGGGGGATTTTGAGTTGTCAAGCCAAGTAAAATTTATTTTAAGTGATAAATTTAATCAAAAATCCATGAATCCGCAAATTAAAATAAATCAATGGGTAATTACTGATGTCTACGGACGTTAATAATGAAAGTTTTTTTGCAGAATTTGCCGATGATTACTTTGCGGAATGTGAAGAGCATCTGACAATTTTGCGTCGGGATATTCTAGCTTTAGAAGATTTTGTGGATCGCCCCCAGGTAGAGCGATCGCTACTAGAAGAACTATTCCGTAGCTTTCATTCCCTCAAAGGAATGTCGGGGATGATTGGCGTAAGAGAAGCAGAGCAATTAGCCCATGAAATGGAAAGTTATTTGCGGGCATTACGTGAAAAGCAAGTTATTTTAAATCAAGCTGGTATGGATGCCTTAATTAAAGGCACAAAAATGCTGGAGCAGGTAATTACTGCCCGTCGTACAAAAGCACCAACACCTGATATTACCGATGTTGTAGCCCAGATTAACGCTGTTCTTCCTGATAGTGAACCCGTAGAAAAATCAACAAATGCTACTTCTGCCTCAGTGACAAAACCCTTAGCATCGCTAAATTTGAAGCCAGAAGAAATCGCCCAATTAGTTGCTGCTCTCCATCAAGGTAAAAAAGCTTGGCAATTTGAATTTGCTCCGGTAGCTGGTTTAGCGGAACGAGGAATAAATGTCAGCAAAATTCGTGAACGTTTACAACTATTAGGACAATTAATTCACGCAGCACCTCGTATTACCAGTACGGGAGGCATTATGTTCGATTTCCTCTTAGCTAGTGATGCAGATGAAAGCATCTTTGCTGAGTGGAAAAATGACGGCGTTACCTATACTCATTACTCCCAAGAGTCGGATATAAAGACAGTTGTAAAAACCCATAATATTAAGGAAGAAACAATTCCCCCATCTCCTGTAGTTACCTTGTCGCAGACGGTTACTGTTGCACCATCAAATGTAGTGCGCGTTGATTTAGGTCGTCTAGATGAATTAATGCAGATGGTTGGTGAGTTAGTAATTAGTAGAGCGCGTTTAGAAGATCATCTTAATAAGTTAGAAACTAATGTTCCTGCAAAACAATTGCGAACTTTACGAGAAACTAATCTCGCTTTGGAACGACAATTGCGGGATTTACGCGAGGGTGTAATGCGGGTACGTTTAGTACCTATTAGTGACATCTTTAGGCGGATGCAGTTTGTGGCGCGGGATGTTGCTAGAGAAAGTAATAAAAAGGTAACGGTAGAACTACGCGGTCAGGAAACGGAAATTGATAAATTTGTAGTTGAGCGGATGATGGATCCGTTGCTGCATCTGGTCAGAAATGCCGTTAGTCATGGCTTAGAGCCAGAATCAGAGCGTGTAGCGCACGGGAAGTCACCTGAAGG
>JBARVL010000223.1:0-4102 GCA_049646245.1 Crinalium sp.
CTCAAAGCATACAAATCAGAACTTGTAGCTGATATGAATTTGTATGGGGAGTTACATCGGTTTCTACCTGCACTGGCATTTATTGAGGGAGCAAGAATAGCAGAATTGCCAGTACGCCATCATGCCAGAAAGTATGGTCGCAGTAAATATGGTTTATGGCGAACTTTTCGCGTGTTGATGGATTTATTAACTATCTGGTTTATGAAGACATTCCTAACACGCCCTATGCACGTCTTTGGAATGTTAGGCTTACTTTCTCTATTCGTGGGTACATTATTGGGCGGTTATCTAACTTTCATCAAATTAGTATTGGGAGAGAGTATTGGACAGCGACCTTTACTGATTTTGACGGTGGTAATGCTATTAGCAGGTATCCAGCTATTTAGTTTTGGCTTGCTAGCAGAGTTATTGATGCGTACTTACCACGAGTCTCAGGGTAGACCAATCTACAGGGTGAGGGAAGTAGTAGAACCGACTATTAATAATAGGGTAGGGGAGTAGGGGAGCAGGGGGGCAGGGGAGCAGGGGGGCAGGGGAGCAGAGGTAAATTAAAGATTTATGCTTCCTGCTTCTGACTCCTAACTCTTGACTCCTGCCTCAGCACTCACAAAAGTAGACGGTAGGGCTAGAAGCTAGTTCTATTCATAGCAGGTTGGATGCCAACAAGTTCTAATCTCATCAGATAAAGATACGATTGCAATCCTTGAATATCTTTGTTCTGAGTCTGCAAAATTGTCGAATTGTGGCATTTATTATTCTCGTCAGTTGTATTTCAAGACTGGTAGAATTCCGAACCATTGCGAGTTGCATAAAGTCTTAGGAACTGAAAATCAAAACCTGCACTATCAAGCGTTCTATTCTGATACAGCACAACAGATTTTAACGGGTGTAGCAGAGTCCTTTAAATCTTTTTTGGGACTGCTTAAAGGAGTCAATAAAGGGACGGTTTTTTCTCGCCCTAAACTCCCTGGATACCGTCAAGGCGGAATGGCTCTAGTAATATTTACGGGACGGTCAGTAAAGCTTAAAGATGGACTGCTTAGATTCCCACTTGGAAGTAAAGTTAAAGCGTGGTTTGGGTTAGATTCTTTTCAACTGCCAATGCCATCGAATCTTGATTTTAAAGCGATCCGAGAATATCGGATTCTTCCCCGCAACGGCTTTTTTTACTTGGAATTGGTTTATAAAACTGTTGATATTCAGGCAGATATCGATCCTACCAAAAGTTTGTTCATTGATCATGGAATAGACAATTGGTTAACCTGCGTGAGTAATATCGGTACTAGCTTTATTGTTGATGGCAAACATCTAAAATCAATCAATCAAGGATACAACAAACGAGTTGCATTCTTGATGGAAGGAAAAAATAACGGCTTTTGGTCTAAACGACTTGCTAGTTTGACTGAAAGACGTAATCGTACTATGCGCGATGCTGTGAATAAAGCAGCAAAAAAGGTGATCGACCACTGTCTAGATAATCGAATTGGAACGGTCGTTTTTGGGTGGAACAAAGGACAGAAAGACTCTGCAAATATGGGGAAAAAGACTAATCAAAAGTTTGTTCAAATCCCTACAGGCAAGCTGAAAGATAGAATTACCCAATTGTGTGAACAGTACGGGATCAGATTCGTTGAAACTGAGGAATCATATTCTTCTAAGGCTTCGTTTGTCGATCATGATTCGCTACCTACATTCGGTGAGAAACCTGAAGGGTGGCTAGCTCGCGGTAAACGAGTTAAACGTGGTTTGTATCGGACGGCTCAAGGTTGGCTGATTAACGCGGATTGCAATGGATCTGCCAATATTGGAAGAAAAGTAGCGGTGATGCTTGGGTTAGACCTAAGCGGAATCAGTAGAGGTGTTTTGTCAGCGCCTTTAAGACTTAAATTATGGTCTTAAGAATCCCCGTCTATTTATAGCGGGGAGTGTCAAAAACATCCTTTTGTCGTTTTATCAGTTAATTGTCTTGAAAGTTTTTTGGCAACTGGAACCGCCACAGCGCCGTAGCTTAATGATTTTGTTTGCTGCTGGCTTATTTTTTTGGTCAAGTATGGGTTCACTCTTGCCAACCCTACCACCTTATGTCGCAGACATCGGTGGTACAGCCCAACAGGTTGGCATTGTGATGGGCGCTTTTGCTATTGGGTTGTTGGGGTTCCGTCCTTGGCTGGGACGCATGGTTGATCAACGTAGCCGTAAGTTGGTTTTACTTATAGGTGCAGTTGTGGCGGCGATCGCGCCCTTATGCTATCTATTTGTACAATCAATTCCCCTGTTAATCGCTATCCGAATTTTTCACGGTATTAGTATTGCGGCTTGGACAACTGCTTACAGTGCTTTGGTGGTAGATTTATCACCAATTAGCCATCGAGGAGAACTAATTGGCTATATGAGCCTAGTAACGCCTATCGGTATTGCTATAGGACCAGCAATTGGGGGTTTACTACAAGGCGCTTTTGGTTATCAACCTTTGTTTCTGTTTGCTGCTGCGTCGGGAATGTTAGCTTTCTTAGGCGGAAATCAAATTCAGGAACCAAAAATTGAGTATAAACCTGATACCTCATCACAAGCATCAACTAAACAAAACAGTAGAAATTTTTGGCAAATTCTTGCTAGTCCGCCATTGCTAGTGCCATCAATTGTACTGCTGCTATTTGGTTTGGCTTTTGGGGCTTTGAGTACTTTTGTGCCTTTGTTTATTAGAGAAACAAAGATAGATTTTAATGCTGGGTGGTTTTATACTGCTGCTGCGATCGCTAGTTTTAGCAGTAGATTATTAATTGGTCGTGCTTCCGACCGTTACGGTCGAGGATTATTCATTACAGCTAGTATCGGCTTTTATGCTCTAGCAATGTTGATTCTTTCGCAAGCTAATAGCCCCAATATCTTTTTACTAGCTGGAGTTTTAGAAGGCGCAGGAGCAGGAACATTAATGCCGATGATGATTACTTTACTTTCTGATCGTTGTAGTCCACAAGAACGTGGGCGCGTTTTTGCTGTATGTATTAGTGGGTTTGATTTAGGAATTGCGATCGCAGGAGGAGTTTTAGGTTCGGTTGTTCAATACTTTGGCTACCGAGGCATCTTTATTATTAGTACAGGTCTAGTTTTACTAGCCTTAATTATCTTTATGACTAGATCTAATAAAAATTTAGCTAATTCTTGGCTATTTGCCTGGGGCAAAGCTCCTGACATTTATGCCTTAAACTACGCTGAATTAGAAAAACACCATCAAAAGCAATAAAGGAAAAGACTTTTGATTTGTCTTTTCCTTTATTACTTCTATCTTTTTGGACGGGCTAGGAGGGATTCGAACCCCCGACACCGTGGTCCGTAGCCACGTGCTCTAGTCCACTGAGCTACAAGCCCTCGCCGAAATCTATAATAACACAACTTCTCTGTATGACGCAAAATAATTTAGAAATTTCTCAAAATGCCCAATTAACACATCTCGATGCCCAAGGTGAGGCGCGGATGGTAGACGTATCTGATAAGCAGTCAACCAAGCGCGAAGCCGTTGCAGTAGCTCAAGTAAGGATGTCTCAGGCAACGTTTGAGACAATTCAAGCAGGGAATGCACCCAAAGGTGATGTTTTAGGTACTGCCAGAATTGCGGGAATTATGGCAGCAAAGCAAACCTCTCAACTAATACCCCTGTGTCATCCCTTACCTCTACAAAAAGTAGAAGTGCAGATTACCCCCGATCTTGAATTGCCTGGATACCAAATTCAAGCATCAGTTACCACCAAAGCAGAAACAGGGGTAGAAATGGAAGCATTAACAGCCGTATCGGTTGCTGCGCTAACGCTATATGACATGGCAAAAGCTTTAGAAAAGTCTATTTCAATTGAATTAATTCATCTTTTGAGTAAAACTGGGGGAAAATCCGGTGATTATCATTCGTGAAGTATAAATTAAGACAAATGAGCTTAAATTTAGATAGTGAGGCGTTATGAATACAAAATTAGTTGAATCTATTGTTATGAATGCTGACCACGCAGCATCAAGAATTGATTTTGCTAGTCTACTATTTCTAGCTAAATTGCGTACTTGCAGATCTTCAACAGCAATAAAATCATAATTTTTTACTAATTGATGAGCA
>JBARVL010000224.1:0-1851 GCA_049646245.1 Crinalium sp.
TGATAGTTAATAAAAAAAACCCTCACTCACATTTCTTAAATTATTGGTATGGATGAAATTACTCAATACTGGTTGATTCTCCAACGCCGTTGGATACCCGCTTCTTTAGTATTTGCTGCTGTATTAGGGCTAACAACGCTAGTTACATTTCAACAAAAGCCAGTTTACCAAGCAAAAGGTCAAATTTTGCTCAAAAAGAGCAATAGCACTTCTGCATTATTAGATATTGCCAATATGACCAGCTTAGAGGGGACTGGAGGTAAGAGCAACCCCATCGACACTCAAGCAGCACTGATTAATTCTATTCCAGTTGCACAAGAGACTATAGCTACACTGAACTTATCTCAAAAGCCTGAGTTATTTTTAAAACCACTCAAGGTTACCACTGTCAAGTCCACAGATATTCTGGAAGTTTCTTATAAAGACACAGATCCTGCTAAGGCAGCCAGGATTATTAATACAATAATGAATATTTACATCAAAAGTGATGTAAATGCTCAAAGATCTGAAGCGAAAGCCGCTAGAGAGTTTGTCGAAAAACAATTGCCCCTAATCGAAGTTAGTGTGCGCGAAGCAGAACAAGCTTTACGTAAATTTAAAGAACAAAACGAAGTTATAGATTTAGCAGGCGAAGCAACATCAACAACAGAGGTTCTCAATAACCTAACTCAACAGATTAGTGAAGCTCAATCTAAGTATGCAGCAGAAACATCCCGCGTTCAAGGACTACAGCAGTTATTCGGAAACGATTTAAATGCCACAGTGGTAGCTGCTTCGGTTGGTGAGTCTCCAAACACACAAAAACTCTTAGCGAATTTGCAAGAAATACAAGAAAAACTAGCACTTGAACGTACTCGCTTCCAAGACGGGCATCCTGTTATCGTCGATTTGCAAGAAAAGGAAGCTAATCTAAAAGCTTTATTAAGACAGGAATTCCAACAAAGTTTCCTAGGCTCTCAACCATTACCCAACAAAATTGTACCAATTCAAACTAATGGTGTACAACAATCACTGATTACAGAATTTGCCCGCGCAGCAGCAGAACGCACCAGTTTGGAAAAGCAGATATATGCTTTAGCTAACGTACAAGCCGCTTATAAACAACGTATTAACACTCTACCGAAGCTAGAGCAACAGCAGCGTGAGTTAGAACGTAGACTCAAAACGGCTCAATCTACTTATGAAATTCTTTCACCTAAGCTCCAAGAAATTCGCATCAAAGAAAATCAAACAGTTGGTAACGCTAGAGTTGTCACACCTGCTTTGGTTCCGGAACGTCCTATTGCTCCTAAGAAAGCTCAGAATTTGGCGACAGGGGGATTATTAGGGATTTTGTTAGGTGTAGCTACTGCTTTAGCTTTAGAAACGGCAGACAAATCCATCAAAAATCCCGAAGACGCAAAAAGAATTTTGGGTTATCCAGTGTTGGGTACTATTCCTATTTTTGAGAATATGGACTCAATTACAACTGTTCGTTTTGGCGATCAAAAGCGCACAGTACCAGGGATAGTTGTTACAAATACTTCAGGTTCACCTATAAGTGAAGCTTTTCGGATGCTTCACACTAGCTTGAGGTTTATGAGCTTGGATAACCAACTGAAAGTGATGGTGATTTCTAGTTCTGTGCCTCAAGAAGGTAAGTCTACAACTGCGGCTAACTTGGCTGTTGCTATATCTCAACTAGGTCAGCGAGTGTTGGTAGTAGATGCGGATATGCGTAAGCCATCGCAGCACAAGATTTGGCAACTACCAAATCAGACAGGTTTAAGCACCGTCCTTACGGGACAGTCTGAATTTAATCAAGCTGTGGTAGAAGTGATGGATAATCTCGAGGTTCTTACTGCTGGAACA
>JBARVL010000225.1:0-6941 GCA_049646245.1 Crinalium sp.
TCAATCTCAGGCAGGTATTGCTGGAATGACGGCAGATAACCTGATGAATGGCACTAAGAGTAAAAATGCAAGAGCGATCGCTAATACATTAGCAGATGTCGGTGCTGAGTTATCATTTAGTGCTAATCGGGAAGGCGTAGCAATTACTGGTAATGCGTTAACGGGAGATTTACCAACACTAATTCAGGTGTTGTCTGATGTAGTGCAAAAGGCATCTTTTCCTACAAAAGAGTTAGAAATCAGCCGTCAACAAGCTTTAACTGCTTTAAAGCTGGATTTGGATAATCCATCTAAATTAGCAAGACGGAAATTTCAAGAAACAATTTACCCGAAAAATCATCCCTTCCATGTTTTTCCGACAGCAGGAACATTAAATAGTATTAGTCGTGCTGATGTGAGGCAGTTTTACCAACGGCATTATCGCCCTGATACTACAGTACTGACACTTGTAGGTAACTTTGATGTTAATAAAACGCGATCGCTTCTGGAAAAACAATTAGGTACTTGGAAAGCTGCGGGTACAGCACCAACCATAAAATATCCCAAAGTAGATTTGCCAACCAAGGTAGTGCAACTAAATCCTGTAATTCCTGGTAAAACTCAGGCGATTACCTATATAGGATATAAAGGAATTGACCGCCAAGATCCACGTTTCTATGCAGCTTCAATACTTAATGAAATTGTTGGCGGAAATACCTTATCAAGTCGGTTGGGAACTGAAATTCGCGATCGCCAAGGACTGACTTATGGTATATACAGTTACTTCCAAGCTGGAAAATATGCAGGTCCTTTTGTAATTTCCATGCAAACTGCCCCGGAAGATACAAATCGCGCCATTTCTAGCACCATAGCCTTATTAGATCAAATACGCGATCGAGGCTTAAATCCTGCTGAGGTAGCTGCTGCAAAATCTTCGATTAATAGTAGTTACGCTGTCTCTCTAGCTAGTTTAGATTCCTTAGCTTCACAAATTCTGATGAACGAAGTTTATGGGTTAAACCCAGAAGAAATGCGCGACTTTATCAATAAAATTCAAGCAGTTACTCCAGAACAAGTCAATCAAGCAGCTAAAGAGTTGCTTCATCCTGATAACTTGGTAGTAGTGTCAGCAGGACCGCCTCTGTCAGCCTCCCGCCTATCTAATCAAGTAGCTCAACCTTAAGGGAGGCAGAGGGGCAGAGGAGGCAGAGGAGGCAGGGGAGGCAGTTAACAGCTTAATTGTTATCAGTTACCACTTGTAGCAGCCCATAATTAATAACTGATGATAACTGGTCACTGAAATGACCTACTAATTTAGGACTTACGCATTCGCCCCCCTAGCCCCCCAAATCTGGGGGGAACTAGGAGCTACTCCCCCCAAACTTGGGGGGTTGGGGGGGCAAAACGATGATGTTTGCGTAAGTCCTATAATTCTCAAAAACAGTTTCAAGCCCTCAAGCTTAAAGATAAGTTAAGTTAGAAAACAGAGAGTAAAGTACCCCAACCTACGGCTGTGCGTAAGTCCTAAAAGTGTAGGATTATTGTTCTTACCTGTGGTATAGCAAAAGCCTTGGCGGTTAGGACATTTAACAATCTCAACTCCAGTCACAGTAAGGACTTTAATTCTGAATCCTGAATCCTGACTCCTGCTATATTACTCCAAATCCGTTGATTTCCCACCTTTAGCCACCTGTCAATCCCCAATGAACATTTTGAACAATCTACTTTTCCAACCCGCTCAAGCGCCTAAAGAGAAAAAACAACGTCGAGGTATTGAGATTAAGTCGCAGCGTGAAATTGAAATCATGCGACAGGCGGCTAAAATTGTGGCAACTGTGCTAAAAGAAGTGCATCAGATAGTAGAACCTGGGATGACAACAGCCGATATAGATGCCCACGCCGAAAAACGCATCCGTGAAATGGGCGCAACACCTAGCTTTAAGGGCTATCATGGCTTTCCAGGTTCTATTTGCTCCAGCATTAATAATGAAGTAGTACACGGCATTCCTAGTCCTAAAAAGGTAATTCGGACTGGCGATGTCTTGAAAGTAGATACTGGTGCTTATTACCAGGGATTTCATGGCGACTCTTGCATTACTATTGCTGTGGGCGAAGTCAAGCCGGAAGCAGCTAAGTTAATTCAAATAGCTGAAGAATCTCTATATAAAGGAATTGAGCAAGTAAAAGCTGGCAATTATTTAATGGATATTGCTGGTGCAATTCAAGATTGTGTAGAAGCTAACGGTTTTAGCATTGTAGAGGAATTTACAGGTCACGGTGTTGGTCGCAATTTACACGAAGAACCTTCGGTGTTTAATTTCCGTACTCGTGAGATGCCTAATGTTAAATTACGTGCTGGTATGACTTTGGCTATTGAGCCAATTGTAAATGCTGGTTCTAAACGTACTCGCATTTTATCAGATCGTTGGACTGCGGTAACGGTTGATAATTCTCTGTCGGCTCAGTTTGAGCATACTGTGTTGGTGACAGAGGATGGTTATGAGATTTTGACTGACCGTTCAAAGGTTTAGATAATCGATTTAAGGTTGTTTTAACCACAGATGCACACAGATAAACACAGATAAAATTATGATTTTTGTGTTTATCTGTGCTATTTTTTTATAATTTTATAGCAGTCGCCAAGGCAGTTAAGCTACTTTTTCTCCCGCACCCTCAAGGGTGGGGAACCATACAAACAAAGCCCGCCTGCGCGGGCTGATGCCTTAAGCGCCTTGGCGGTTGCTATACATATAGATATTTTGTTGACATCCACCCCGCCGTGAACGGTCGGGGATTCCAATCTACCCAAACAGACTTAGCTGTATAGGTTCCAGGTGGGTTGACGCTTCAACAGCAATTGCTGATTTTACACCAGTCTTACGTCGCCTCAGTCGTCCGTTTTTCGTCTCAGTATGTCCTACCGCGACGTTTAAAATATTTAAAGAAGCATTGATATCTCGATCATGCGTAGTATTACAAAAAAGGCAAGTCCATTCACGAATTTTTAATTCCTTTTTCCCGCCCTTTTCACCACAACACGAGCATTTTTGAGATGTTGCTTCCCATCGGCTAATTACTTGTAAATCACGCCCATACTTTTCAGCTTTGGCTTCTAACATAGTCCTAAAACTACGCCAGCCCAAGTCAGAAATAGCGCGGGATAATTTACGGTTTTTCACCATCCCCGAAACGTTCAAATCTTCTAGGGCAATCGTTTGATTTTCACGAATAACCTTAGTTGATAGTTTGTGCAGAAAATCTTTTCTGGTATCAGAAATCTTGGCGTGTAATCTCGCTACTTTTTTTCTAGCTACTTCACGTCGATTACTGCCTTTGTTTTTTTGAGAAAGTTGACGCTGTAACCGTTTTAAGTTTTTGAGCTTTTTCTTTAATGGTTTAGGGGATTTAACTTTTTCCCCATTGCTAAAAGTAGCAAAATCAATGATCCCTAAATCAATTCCAATACTTTTACCGTTATCAGGTAATTTACTGGGAATGATTTCAACTACAAAACTCAAAAAGTATCTATCTGCACTATCTTTAATGAGCGTAAGAGATGATGGTTCAGATGGTAATGGACGACTCCAAACAATGTCTAAATCGCCTATTTTAGGCAAATAGACAGTATGCTGGTTGATTTTAAATCCATTATTGGTAAACTTAGCGGACTGTTTAGACTTCCGCTTCTTAAATTTAGGCGGACGTACTTTTTTACCTTTCCTCTCTCCCTTACAAGAATTAAAAAAGCTTTGGTAAGCTTGGTCTAAATCCCTTAAGCTTTGTTGCAAGGGAATTGATGAAACTTCCCCTAACCAGATTTTTTCTTCGGTTTTTTTAAGCTCAGTTAACCGACGAGAAAGTTCTGTGTTATTTGGTTTCTTTTCACCATTTTTATACTTTTCTTGACAGTAGGCTAAGGCATCATTAAAAACTACCCGTACACAACCGAACAGTTGAGCCATAAGCTTTTTCTGTTGGTTGGTTGGATAGATTCTATTTTGATACCTAGCTTTTATTTGTTATACTAAATGGGTCTGTATCAATATTTTAACTAGGTCAGTTTAAAATGTCAAGTAATTTACGCCAGGAAAGACATAGTATTTCGGATTTAAAAGTACACTTGGTCTGTGTGACAAAATACCGTCGTCAGGTTTTTAAGGCTGAGAGCTTGAATTTAATTGAGAAATCTTTTAAAGAAGTCGCTTTAAAAATGAACTTTAAAGTATTAGAATTTAATGGAGAAACTGACCACATCCACGTTTTGCTTGAATACCCTCCTAAACTATCTATTTCTCAAATAGTTAATGCAGTTAAAGGTGTTTCAAGCCGTAGATATGGTCAAGCAGGGTTTGAAAAGCCTTATGGGAAAGATGCCTTATGGTCGCCTAGCTACTTTGTTTCCTCAGTTGGTGGAGCGCCCTTAGAAATCTTAAAATCTTATATTCAAAACCAGGAAAAGCCGTCCTCCACTGCGTTAAAGGACGGGGTTTTAAACCCAATTCTTTGATAAATTTTAATATTTTAAATATGAATGATAGCCCTATTCATGTAAATGGAAATGATCATGCCTTAGTAATTGGAGGTAGCATTGCCGGACTTTTAGCAGCCAGGGTTTTGGTTGACTACTTTGATAAAGTAACAATTGTTGAGCGCGATCGCATACCCGCACAACCTATACCCCGCCCAGGTGTACCCCAATCTTACCAACTTCATGTGCTGCTAAGTAAGGGCGCTCAAATTTTAGAAAAACTATTTCCAGGATTTGCTCAAGATCTTGCTAATGCGGAAGCTCAAAAGGTTGATTGGGCAGCAGACTTTCGTTGGTTGACTCCAGGAGGTTGGTCGCCTCGTTTTGTTTCTGAGATTATTACCTACGCCTGTACTCGAAATTTGCTGGAATTTCAACTGCGGGAGAGGTTGTTAGATGATGGCAGGGTAAAGTTTTGCCAGGGTAGCCAAGTTACAGGTTTACTTGCTAACTCAGATAATACAGTTGTAACTGGGGTGCAGTTGCGGGACGAAAATGATCGAGAAATCGAAGTTTTGGCTCAGTTAATTGTTGATGCAAGCGGTCGCAATTCTAAATCTCCTAAGTGGTTGCAACAGATTGGTTATCAGCCACCACAGAAAACAGTGGTTAATGCTTTTTTGGGGTATGCGACTCGCTGGTACCAAAACCTTAGCAGTAATGTAGATTACAAAGTTTTGTACGTGATGCCCAAAGCTCCAAATTATCCGCGTGGTGGCTTGATTTATCCCGCCGAAGGAGATCGCTGGCTAGTTGGTCTGGTCGGTGTCGGTCGAGACTACCCACCGACGGATGAAGCAGGGTTTAAAGAATTTGCCCGCAGTTTGCGGACATCCGAAGTGTATGAGGCGATTAAATCCGCCCAACCCCTAAGCCCAATTTACAGCTACCAACGTACAGAAAATTGTTGGCATCATTATGAGCGAATGTCGCGCCGACCAGAAAATTTTATTGCTTTGGGAGATGCAGTTTGTGCGTTTAACCCTGTCTATGGTCAAGGCATGACGGCGGCAGCCCTAAGCGCATTAACTTTAGATGAATGTCTTCAGCAACACCAAACTGGAAGTAGTAAGGATCTGACAGGTTTGGCGCAACGCTTTCAAGCTAAGTTGGCAAAAGTTAATAGTGTTCCTTGGTTAATGGCTACTAACGACGATTTCCGTTGGTCTACAACGGAAGGAGGAAAACCCAACTTAATCACCCGCCTATTGCATAGCTATTTGGATCAAGTGTTGCTCACCATGAGTAGTAATCCTGAACTTTACAAGGGATTTTTACAGGTGGTTCATATGCTCAAAACTCCTAATAGTTTTTTCCAGCCGCGTTTCTTGTGGAAAGTTTTAAAATTAAGTCGCAGATCGTCTTTTAAGATTTAAGCTAACCATGAATGGGTTTCATTAAATAGCGATCGCATCAATTTTACTTATGAATAAAACTGACTTAGCTTTTACTTCAGCACTAGAACAAGCACGGCTGATTCGTAGTAAAGAAGTATCAATATTAGAGTTAACTGAACTTTATTTGGATCGCATCGCCAAGTTAGATCCGCAACTGGGTAGCTATTTTACTGTGATGTCAGAACAAGCTTTGGCTGATGCTAAAGCTAAAACAGAAATATTAGCTCATAGCGTTTCAGAATTGCCGCCTTTTTTTGGTGTACCAACTTCAGTTAAAGACCTTAACGCTGTTGCTGGTGTTCGCTGTACCTACGGTACTCCGGCATTAATGGATAATATCGCCACTTATGATGATGGCGTGGTGGCGCGTATGAAGCACGCTGGCTTTATTATTCTTGGTAAAACAGCTACTTCCGAATTAGGATCTTTTCCTTATACAGAACCGCTTGGTTTTCCACCTGCTCGCAATCCTTGGAATTTAGATTATACGCCAGGGGGGTCTAGTGGTGGTGCTGCTGCCGCAGTTGCGGCTGGGTTGTGTCCGGTGGCGCATGGTTCAGATGGGGGAGGTTCAATTCGTACACCATCGGCTTGCTGTGGTTTGGTAGGAATTAAGCCTGCGCGTGGTAGGGTGTCTCATGCACCAGTAGGCGATCGCATTAGTGGAATTGCTACTAATGGTGCGATCTCTCGTACTGTTGCTGATGCTGCGGCAATGCTTGATGTCATGTCCGGCTACATTACAGGCGATCCTTATTGGCTACCCAATCCTGAAAATTCATTTTTATCAGCAACTCAACAAACTCTTCCTCAACTGCGAGTTGCATTTTCAACCAGCATTACACCTTTTGGTGATGCCGATCCCGTGTGTCAGCAGGGGGTATTAGACACTGTAAAATTAATAGAAAGCATGGGTCACAGTATTGAATCAGCTTGCCCTGATTTTAGTGGTTTACTCACATCTTTTCCTATAGTTTGGCAGGCGGGGGTGGCGGCGGCGGGAATTCCCGTTGAAGTACTGAGTCCTTTAAATCGTT
>JBARVL010000226.1:0-12182 GCA_049646245.1 Crinalium sp.
CGAAGCAAGCTGAATTAGAACAATTAAATAAAGAGTTAGAAGAAACTAATCGCGGTGTCGTAGCACTTTATGCAGAATTAGATGATAAGGCAGAATATTTGCAGCGTGGTTCTAAGCTAAAATCTCATTTTCTTGCTGATATGAGCCATGAGTTTCGTACTCCTCTTAACTCGATTTTGAGTTTATCTGGATTACTCTTAGACGGTACAGATGGCGACTTAAGTTCAGAACAAGAAAAACAGGTTAATTTTATCCGCAATTCAGCAGAAGTATTATCAGAATTAGTTAACAATTTGTTAGATATAGCCAAAATAGAAGCGGGAAAAATAGTTGTTAACCCTACTGAATTTAGTATTATTGATGTTTTTAGTGCCTTGAGAGGAATGTTTAGACCGCTAATTACCTCCGATCATATTTCTTTAGTATTTGAAGATCCGATAGATATTCCTAGATTTTATACTGATGAAGGCAAAGTTTCCCAAATTCTGAGAAACTTTATTTCTAATGCTGTCAAGTTTACTGAACAAGGAGAAGTGCGTGTCAGTGCAAAGTTAGGCTCAAATAGTAATGTTGTATTTTCGATTTCAGATACAGGGTTAGGAATTGCCCCAGAAGATCAACAGCGCATTTTTGAACAGTTTATTCAAATAGAAAGCCCAGCACAAAATCGAGTAAAAGGCACAGGTTTAGGATTGCCTCTTTGCTTAAAATTAGCTGAATTATTGGGAGGAACTGTTTCTGTTCAAAGTGAGTTAGGAGTTGGCTCAACTTTTTTTGCTACTATTCCACTACAATACTCTCAGCCAAAAGAAGAGGTAATAGTTTCAGAAATGAGTTGGATGATTGATCCTAATCGCTATCCGGTACTCGTGGTTGAAGATAATTTAGAAACTTTGTTTATTTATGAAAAATATTTAGAAAATTCGCCGTTTCAAGTAATTCCGGCACGTACTTTACAAGAAGCAAGAAAAGCTTTATGGGAAGTGAGACCAAGAGTTGTTATTTTAGATTTATTGTTAGAGATAGAAAATACTTGGAGTTTTATTTCCGAGATTAAGGAAAATTCCTTTACTCAACATATTCCAGTAATTGTATTAACTGTAATTGATAATCGTCAAAAGGCGATCGCATTAGGGGCAGATGATTTTTGTGTAAAACCTGTAGAAAAAAAATGGTTGTTAGATAAACTGACAACACTGATGGAGCAAAAGCCTCTAGAAAAAATCTTGATTATTGATGATGATCCTACTGCACGATATTTACTTAAATCAATTCTGAGCAATAAAGGTCATACTATTGTTGAAGCTACATCTGGAGAGGAGGGCATTCGCAAAGTATATGAAGAAAAACCTCAATTAATTTTTTTAGATATAGTTATGCCAAAACTCAATGGGTTTCAAGTTATGGAACATCTCAAATCTGATCCAGCAACTAAAAATATCCCTGTAGTTATTAATACATCAAAAATATTAGAACCATCGGAAAAAGAATATTTAGAAAGTAGAGCTTTAACAATCCTTGCTAAATACTATTCTTCTACAGATATGATGAATAGCATCATAGAAGAAACCCTGAAAAAAGTTTATTTATAGCTAAAATTAAATAGCTGGATGAAGTTAAATAATATTTATTCCTAAATATGTAATATTTTACCTGAAAAATGATTAAATATAAAAATATGTCAAACTATAATAACAAAGACTTGGGAAAATAAAACTGATTCTATCGCTCAATTACAAGCACCAATGAAAAACATGGATGAGCAGCCGCAAATAACTATATTAAATGTGGATGATAGCACAGTAGGTCGCTACGCCATCACCAGAACGCTACAACAGGCAGGCTTTGCGGTGAAAGAAGCTGCTACAGGTAAAGAGGCGTTGCGGTTAGCAGCACAACTTCCAGACTTGATTATTTTGGATGTCAAGCTTCCAGACATGAGCGGGTTTCAAGTTTGCGAAACAATTAAGGCAAACCCTGATACTTTTTCTATTCCCATACTTCACTTGTCCGCTAAATACGTGAGTAGTGAGGATAAGGTACAAGGTTTAGATAGTGGCGCAGATGCTTACTTAGTTCAACCTGTAGAACCTATTGAGTTAATTGCTACTGTAAAAGCTTTATTAAGAATTAAGCAAGCTGAAGAGATAGCTAAATCTGTCGCGCAGCAGTGGAATACTACTTTTGATTCTATCAGCGATGGTGTTTGCTTGCTAGATAGTGAAGGTAAAATTCTGCGCTGTAATCAGGCAATTATAGATTTGTTTAACAATTTATGTCGGGATCTTGTCGATCAATCTTTTAGTGAAATAGCAGAAAGTTTTTTTGACTTCAATCAAAGAGATGAGCTAACCAAGATTCACTCTACTGATATTAGAAAAGTTTTAGAGTTAAAAAGTGTAAATCGTTGGTTTCGTGTGACGGCAGATCCGGTTATAAATAAACGCGGAGTATGTACCGGAAGTGTATATATTTTGTCTGATATTACGGAACGTAAATCTCTTGAGGAGACTTTACAAAAACGTGCTGAAGAGTTGCAGCAAGCTAACCGGATTAAAGATGAGTTTTTAGCAACTCTTTCTCACGAGTTGCGTACACCTCTAAATTCAATGCTGGGTTGGGCTAGATTACTTCGTACACGGAAATTTGATCAAGCTACTACTACTCGCGCTTTAGAAACTATTGAACGCAATGCTAATGTCCAATCACAATTAATTGAAGATATTTTGGATGTTTCACGGATTATTACAGGTAAACATCGCCTAAATATCCGTCCGGTTGAACTTATAGCAGTTATGGAAGCGGCAATTAATGCTGTGCGCCCAGCAGCAGATGCTAAGGAGATTGAACTAAATACGGTATTAGCTGCATCAAATCATTTAATTTTAGGTGATTCAGACCGCTTACAACAAATTTTATGGAATTTGCTTTCTAATGCGATTAAGTTTACACCTAATCACGGTCGAGTTGAAGTAAGGCTGGAATATATAAATTCTGAGGTGGAAATTCAAGTTAGTGATACGGGGAGAGGTATCAATCCTAACTTTTTACCTTATGTTTTCGATCGCTTCCGTCAAGCTGATGGTACAACTACAAGAACCCATACAGGGTTAGGTTTGGGATTAGCGATCGTGCGTCATTTAGTAGAATTACATGGTGGTACTGTCTATGCTACAAGTTTAGGAGAAGGTTTAGGCGCAACATTTACGGTTAAGCTACCATTAGCTAATAACTTGCTAGTTGAAGGTGTTGCTAGTAAGAATGATTTAGAAGTAATAACGACAACTGAAAATAGTACTGTTAAAAATGCGTTAATGCTTCAGGATGTGCAGATCCTTCTAATTGACGATCAACTAGACTCGCTTGATTTTCTAGCAGCAGGTTTAGAAGAGTATGGCGCGGTGATGACAACAGCGACATCGGCGGATGAAGCTTTAAAGGCGCTGAAGAATTCGCAGCTAGATGTGTTAATTAGTGATATTGGGATGCCGGAAGTAGATGGATATGAGTTAATTTATCAGGTGAGAAATTTGGAGGGAGATAATCAGCAAATTCCGGCGATCGCACTCACGGCTTATGCAAGAGAAGAAGATCGTAATCGTGCGATCGCAGCAGGTTTTCAAAACCACGTTCCCAAACCCGTTGATTTAAATGAATTAGTTAAAGTCGTGGCAAGTTTAACTAAACGAATTGTACCAGTTTAAAGGAGCGTGGATATGTCTGAGGCATTACTAATTGTTGATGTGCAATGTGGTTTTATCAACGATTTTACACATCATATCCCACAAAGGATAGTTCAGTTAATTGAGCGCGATCGCTATTCACCAATTATATTTACTAAATTTATTAATCAACCTGATGCGCCTTATAGTCGCTTCTTAGGTTGGGAAGGTTGTAATTGTGAGCCAGACACAAACCTTGCCCCAGAATTAGAACCATTTGCAGACCAAGATTTAATATTTTCTAAATTGGGTCTTTGTGGTTTACCTAATGAGTTAGCTGATTATTTACAGCAGCAAAATATTAAAAATGTACTGATAGTTGGTATTGATACTGATATGTGTGTATTGAAAATTGCGATGGATATTTTTGATATTGGTATTGAACCCATTGTATTAACAGATTGCTGTGCTAGTACAGCAGGTTTACAAGCACATTTAGCAGGTTTAGCTGTATTAAGTCGCAATATTGGTGCTACTAGATTGCGTGATGCTGGATTAGGCGGAGGAATGTTAGCTGCACCTTGAGAGGGGGAGGAGGGAGGAGGGAGGAGAGAGGGGTAAGATAAATTTTAGATAATGTTTGTGAGTAAAAGCTCATAGTTGTTTCTTGTATGAGTCAAATTTGAGAGAATTAACTACAGATGGATGCAGAGAATTACAAATAAATATTAAGATAAATTTTAATTAAAAAAAGTCTGATATAAGGCATTTATGGATTTTTTATTTAAGGTTGATTGGTATAAACTTTTTATTCCTGGCAGTTCTTTTGCTGAATTATTTATACGTGGAACAATAGTTTATTTTATGCTATTTGCGATTCTGCGTTTTCTGCCAAATAGACAAATAGGAGCAGTTGGAATTGCTGATTTGTTAGTAGTAATTCTGTTTGCAAATGCTGCTGAAAATGCTATGTCTAGCGATTATACATCTATCACAGATGGAGCTTTGCTAGTTTCAACGATTATTTTTTGGAGTTACAGTTTGAACTGGTTAGGGTTTAAATTTCCAGCTTTTCAACGTTGGTTGAATCCACCCCCAAAACCATTAGTAACTCAAGGTCGTATGCTTCCTGAAAATATGGAGGAAGAATTGCTAACTAAAGATGAGTTGATGCGGTTGCTACGCCAACATGGCGTGCAAAAACTTGATGATGTCAAAGCTGCTTTTATGGAAGCTGATGGCAGTATTAGTGTAATTCCACAGGAGACAAAAATACATGAAGCTCCTGAGAAGCAGATTTTATAATTTTTGGTAATAAAAGAACCCCACCCCCTGCCCCCTCCCCTTAATAAGGGGAGGGGGTTTAAACAATTTTAGGACTTACTTCTAGATCCCCCTAAATCCCCCTTAAAAAGGGGGACTTTGAATTTCCCCCCCCTTTTTAAACCCTGCTAGGGGGGATCTATGTTTCAGGCTTTCGGGTGCGAAAGTTCTAAATTTCTTAGGGCTAGATCATTTCCTCATGCCACTTGACGTAAGTACATATCTAGTGTTTGACTAAGATGAATAACAAAAAAATACACTATATATCGGTTGCCAGATTTAAGGCTGCCAGCAATTAATCTATATTTAAACTTACCCCATCACTAAAATTTGCCAAATGGTTGCACAGCTAGAAACTCCTACTCTCGATCCTTGTCGCCTACCCTACACTGTTGAAGGACTGGTACAAGTATTTACCAGTTCTCATCGCAACTTTTTTACTAACGTCATGGCACAGGCACTTAGAATTGCAGGACAGGGAACCTCAGTTCTAGTAGTGCAATTTCTAAAGGGCGGATTAAATCAGGGATATGAGCATCCTGTGCGTTTAGGGGAAAATTTAGTTTGGATGCGCTGTGATTTACCGCGTTGTATTGATACGCCACAGTTAGATCCCGTAGAGGCAGAATCTTTGCGAGATCTGTGGAAATATACTCAAAAGGTGGTATTGGAGGGAAAATATTCTTTAGTTGTTCTAGATGAATTAAGCTTGGCGATTAATTTTGGTTTAATTCCCGAAGATGAGGTATTAAGGTTTTTAGAACTCCGCCCTAATCATGTAGATATTATTCTCACGGGGCAAGATATGCCAGAGGCGCTTCTGGATGTAGCCGATCAAATTACGGAAATTCGCCGCAGTCACCGCCCTTAAATTATTGGGTAGGTAAGGAATTTGTGGTTGTTGTAGCGACAGATGTAGGATTGAGGAGAAAGTATGCGCCACGTTGTGCGATCGCATTAGTAAGATGAATTTGTTTTAAAGTAACTAAACCATCTTCTATAAAGGAATCTCTCACAAAGATACTTTCTCCTTTGTTAAAGGGAGTTTCATAAAAAACTTCCCTTATTCCAGAAGATATTATTAACTTTAGGCAGGACAGACAAGGCTCTAGAGTAACGTAAATACTAGCGCCAGTAGTAGCAATGCCATGTTTAGCAGCTTGTGCGATCGCATTTGCTTCTGCGTGTACCGATCTTGATGGCATACTCTTACTAGCATCACAGCTACTCAAACCAGGATAACAATATCCTTGAGTCGTACAATGTACAGAGCCAGATGGTGAGCCATTGTAACCAGTTGCTAATATCTGTCGGTCTTTAACAATTACTGCACCAACCGGAAACGCCAAGCAAGTTGAGCGAGTTGCTGCTAACTTTGCCAACATCAGGAAATATTCATCCCATGTTGGTCTTTGATCGAAATTATTAAATTTATTAGATATTAGTTGCTTGTCAGTCAAAACCAATTTGAGTTGATTCAAAGCATCTTCATAATCTGTAAACTGGATTTCAGCAACTACAGTAGGAATACCGCGTGGAAACCTTGAGATGGACTTATCTTTTTCGTAGAGCAGAATAATAGGTATATTGTTTGCTTCTGCATAGGCTAACTCCATACCTACACCTAATGATGCGTAGCCAATATAAGCTATGACTAAATCTGCTTTGCTAACTTGATGTTTGTCTATTTCAAAAACTTGTTGTGGGGTGACATCAGGATTTTGGATAGGATCAGTATTTATATGCGGGACATAAGCCTGAAATCCAACCTTTTCACAAAGTGAGCCAATATTTTCATAAAACTTTTTGATTATTGCTGGATTTTCAATTCCAGTCAAAGCCCCAGATATATATATATATGTTTTTATTTGCATTTTTTTCAAAAGTTTGTTATTTAATTTATTTTTAATTAATCATTAAGCATTAACTACCTTGTTTATAAAAGCTTTTCTAACAGCTTATATATGATAGGAGCAAATAAAGCTAAAAATGCAGCAAAAGATGCACCATACTCAGGTTTATTTGCAGAAATATAATGACTTATTGAACCTGCTATAATGATAAAACCAACAAGTAAAATATTCCGAATTCTCTCTTCTTGTTTTTTTTTCGATTCCCTTATTTGCAAATCTTTTTCTTGTCTTTTTCTTTCTTGTCTAGCTACCTCAATTAAATTTTGCCATAGATCGACTCTATCAGGAGGTCTTCCAAGAGATACTTGCGATTCAGATTCCACCCTATAAAAGCAAACTGTACAAAAAGAATCTTTAAATCGCAGTTCCACAGAAGTGTCTTTATAATTGTGAAATGAAATTAAGAGTTTGCCGTTCCAACCTGGATCTATAGTAGTAGATATGTGAGATAATCCCTGAAGAACGGCACGAGTAGCCATTGAATGTATAGTTGCTCCTACTTGTTTTGAAAGACTAATAGATTCCAAAGTCTCAACTACTACGGTATCATTTGGTTCAATCTCTATTTTTCCCTCATTTTCTATATCAATTTCACTCTTTTTTTCCCACGAAAATCCTTTTATTCCTATGCTTAAATCATAACCAACAGGCGTTAAATAATTTGGATTAAATGGCTTTATAGCTATCCCAAGTTTTGCATCAGTTTTTCGGGCTTGAATTTCTTCATTTATATCTACATCGCTATACATATCCAAGCTCCATTAGTGCTTATTACTATCCCATATCATTTTACTTTGCAAACTTCGGATCATCTAATTTTCTGACAACATCAATCAGAAATAATTGAGGTTGGCTAATAGCATATTGAGATAATCATTGATCTTGAAGGTATTCTTTATTACTTGTAACTAAATTAGCTGCCTTTTGTAACTCTATTCCCAGATAGCCCACATGATCGGGCAGTATAGAAGGAGAAGCGGCACAAATTTCTCTAATTAATTGCAAGGGATTTTTTCCTGAGTATTCAGCAACAATTTCACCGCTACCAGGAGTTGTTTGTTTAACAACTATTTTGCCTTGTTCAATTTCAATTAAAAAGTTACCTGTTGGATCAAAGTAATCTCGTTGTTTACAAATTGCAGCATATTGTTGCTCAATTAGCTTATCTGCATTTTCCCAAGTATCATCATAAATATGGGCAGATTGGCTAATAGTAATTAGTGGCCCCATTTTCAGGTCATATTCAGAAAGCTTGGCAATTTGATCTCGAATATATTGCTGTAAAGCTCGTAACCCCATTGCATTAGAAGGCCACGCCATGTACATATCATTACTGCGGAGAGTTGCAGTTAAAGATAATTCATTCTCCACAACTCTTAGCCAGATGTGATTTAAGCAAGGACTTCCGCCTTTCTCATGATCTTTGACATCCCACAAAGACATTACAGCACTAGCTGCGTCAATTTCTCCAATCAACTTTTGAATGACTTGCTCAATTTGATCGCGTCCAAACCAAGAACGTAAGCGTTGACCATAAGTATATTTAACACCTTCACGGTAAGGCGCATCATCTAATATTTGGGAAATATATTCTTCAATAAAAGGGCGATCGCATGGCAAATAATTTGGTTCTGGAAAATAAAATCCAGATGGTTCATCGGTAACAACTGCCATTAAATCAATTAACTCTTGCCATTGTCCATCATAACCAGTGGGTCTAATTGTGCCAGTTGTTTTAATCCGATGAATAAGTTTTACCCAAGTTTCGGCTATAGTTTTTCCTTCAATTCGATGCCCATAACGTGACCCTGGTAAAATAGTTGGAACTACTTCAGCTAAAGGAAATTCTAAGGCAGAACTCCACGCTTCAACTACTTCTCTTTGTGCATATTCTTTAATTTCTGCTACTGCTTCAGTAATTGAAAATACTTCTTTAAATTCAATATATTGCCGTAATTGTTCTAAAGCAAAAGCGTTAATTTCAATATCAATATATCCAGTAATAGCAGAATTAATTACCCAACAATTACGTCCTGTATCACTTTTACCTTCTTGAAACCCATGACGAAAGAAGTCTAATAAACACTGACTCCCACCAGCGTTACGATCTTCTTTTGTGGCATTGAGTACTACTAAGAAGCGAACATGAGGATTTGCTAGTAAATTCCTGATTAAGAAGCTAATCCCCCTTGTTGGACTATACAATTGCCCAATAACAGCATACTCGTGAGGTTCTAGCTGTTTAGCGATCGCACTTTTAACAGTCCAACCTGTTACTACCGCAGTTTGCCCAGTTCCATAAATCAACTGGTTTGGTTTATGCAGTGGTTTGTACTGAAACTGAGTTCTTTGAGCAGTTGTCATCAATTCATAACTGGCACAATCTTGTAATATAGCTTCTATTAACTAATTTTTCTGAAAAAATATATAAAGATTTATGAAGACCATCCGCGCCGAAAAGTAAAAAGGTTCTCTAGTAAGTCTTGCAAAAAAGTATTCTTACTCAGGCGTAGGTGGTTCCACTCGGCGGCGGTTTGGGTAACGATTTCTGACAGAGTAGGGGAAATGTGGGGTAAATCCGCGATCGCACTAATCTTTAACTTCTGTCGCATCGAAGAGGCGATCGCACTAATCAACTCCCCCGCTTCTGCACCAATTATCACAGCACCTAAAATCTCACCATTTCGGCGCACCAATATTTTACATAAACCCGTTGTTTCCCCACTAATTACAGCCTTACTCATATTAAAGTCTTGCCGTAACACCATCACATCCTTACCATACCGCCGGATAGCTTGCGCCTCTGTCATCCCCACCCGCGCTAACTGAGGATCGGTAGATATTGCCCAAGGAATCCCACGATAATTTACTTTATAGATAGGAAAAAACAAAGCATTTTTTAAGGCAACTTTAGCTTCGTAATCAGCAAGGTAAGCAAACTGATACCCCTTAATCACATCTCTACAGCCATAGATGCGGGGATTAGTGGTTTGCAACTTTTCATTAAGCTGGATACCACGTTGATTAATCTTTACCCCAACACCCTCTAGGTTTAAACCTTCAGTATTCGGCTGAAATCCCACTGCTAAAAATATTTCATCTACCTCTATAGCTTTATTACCAGCCAGCACCCACTTTTTAGAATCAATGCGTTTAACTTGTTCTACCTTAGTATCAGTAAGGATGCGAACACCTTCAGCTTCCAGTTGTGCTTGCACTAGCTGAGATACTTCTACGTCTTCTTGAGGCAATATCCGCGCACCTCTAACTACCAGCGTTACACTTGCACCCAACCGCACAAGAGTTTGAGATATTTCAGTAGCTACAGCGCCACTACCTATCACTATCCAACTGTGAGGTAGTTTTTGGGGAAGTAACTGGTGAAAGTTTGCTGCGGTGAAATAACCAGTAGTTTCTAAACCATCAATATAGGGAATAACTGGACGAGAATTAGTTGCGATGAGATAATTACGGGCGCGTAAATGTCTATTTTTGACAACAAAGGCAAGGTGAGGTTGACGGCAAAATTCACCATTTCCAGCAATAACATCAACGCCTAAAGATGCCAATACTGCTAGAGAATGCTGTTCTTCTATAGTAGAGACTACAGCTTTAGCCCACTCCCAAGCTGCGTTAACTTGAGGATGAATTAATGATCGATCTCTATTTGAATCATCCTCTCGATAGATGCCGTAGTTTGAGGAATTATCAATTTTATAAGCAACTTGTGCGAAAGAAGTTAAAGCTTGGTTGTATATAGAACTAAGTTCTAGTTTGGTAGTACTTTCTAAGTTAGTTTTAATATCAAGCTGAGGCGTTACCAGCGCAACACGCGCTTGCAAGCGGGCGGCGGCAAGTGCGGCAGAGATAGCAGCAGTATTATTGCCGATCGCTACTAAGTCGAATTCAACTGCCATGTTCTTGTTTATAACTAGGATCTAGAATTGCAGCTAAACCTTCTAGTAAACGCTGATTCTCTGCGACAGAACGCACAGCTACCCTGAAATAGCGATCGCCTAATTCGGGAAAACTCAAGCAATCGCGGATCAAAATCTTACTATGCTGGAGCAGTTGTTTCTGCACTTGTGAACTTGGTTTTTCTGTACGAACTAATAAGAAATTAGCTGCACCTTTATAGGGTTGCAGTCCTGGTAATTTGGCTAAACCTTCAAATAACTCTTGTCGAGTAGGTTCCAGCCATTCCCATGTTTGCCGTTGAAAGTCGGTATCTTGGAGAACAGCCTCACCAGCAGCCGCAGCTAAGGTATTAACGGGCCAGGGGTCGCGCCAGTTTTGCCAGCGTTGTAGGCGGTCAGGGTGGGCGATCGCATAACCTAAGCGTAACCCTGGCAAACTGTAAAATTTGGTGAGCGATCGCAAAATCACTAAATTTGGATAATCCTCTACCAGTGATATTAAGCTTTGTTGCTTTTGTGGCAGTAGAAAATCCATAAAAGCTTCATCCACCACCACCATTGCAAATTCTTCTAAGTAAGGCAGAATAGCTTCCTTACTAAAAAGTTGACCTGTAGGATTGTGGGGATTATTCAGCAACAAACCGCTACGGCTGGGATTTAGAGATTTTAGCTTTTGGCTAATTAAACTCAAATCTAAAATCTCTCCTCCCAAATTCTTACCTGAGAAGGATGCAAAATCGGCAAGGGGACACTCAATAACATTTGTATCAAACGTTTTGAGCGATCGCCAGTAATCACCAAAAGCTGGAGTAACCAAAGCAGTTACATCCAGCTTTGATAATTCCCAACCCGCCCAAGTTAATAACTCTGCTGAACCGTTACCTGGTAGCACCCAGTCAGGCGAGAGTTGATGCACTTGACTGAGTGCTGCCCGTAAAGGGTAATAATCTGGGTTAGGATAAGCTGCCAGTGCCGTTAGATGCGATCTGATAGCGGCGAGTGCCGATGGCGGAGGCCCCAACGGGTTGATACTGGCAGAAAAATCCACAATTAGGGAAGGGGAACAGCCCGCCAGCGCGGCTGCCCAGGCTAAATTTCCCCCATGTACAGGTCGATTCAAAATAAAATTCCGTCCTAGAAGAAAATTAATCTTCGCTAGGAGCGACTTTATCCTTAAACAACTTACCCGCAGAAAAAGCAGGAACCCTGGTGGCTGGAATTTCCATTTTCTCACCAGTCTTAGGATTGCGACCCTCACGAGCTTTACGTTCTCGTGATTCAAAAGAGCCAAAGCCTACCAAAGTAACCTTATCGCCCTCAGAAACCGCTTCCATGATGGATTCCAAAGCAGCAGTCAAGACAGCATC